>NZ_RZQE01000038.1:0-24884 GCF_004022955.1 Mesorhizobium sp. M7A.F.Ca.US.002.01.1.1
TGCCATGACGGCTCCGGCAATGCTGGCCGGACATGGCGTTTTCTAGAACGCTCATCTCCTTGAACAGTCGGATGTTCTGAAACGTGCGGGCGAGCCCGAGCGCGGTGATGCGATGCGGCGGCAAACCGGTAATTGGCCGGCCGCCCAGGCTGATCGAACCGTCCTTCGGCTTGTAGAAGCCGGTCAGGCAATTGAAGAGCGACGTCTTGCCGGCGCCATTCGGCCCGATGAGACTGTTGATGGCACCTTTCTCAACCGAGAACGAAATGTCGTGAAGGACCTTCAGTCCCCCAAAACTGAGGCGCAGATCGCGGACTTCGAGCAACGCCATGGTCAAACCCGCTTGTCCGGCCAGAGCCCGTTCGGCCTGAACAGCATGATTGCCAGCAACGCAACCGCAGTCACCAGGGGACGATAAGTGCCCGCCCCGCGCAGCACCTCCGGAAGCAGGGCCACGAGAACGGCACCCAGGACGACGCCAGGAATGCGGCCCATGCCACCAAGGACGACGCCAAGCAGGATGAGAAGCGATTGATTGAAGGTGAAACTCTCCGGCGAGATGGCCGTCATCTTGGCGGCGTAGAGGCACCCGGCCACGGAAGCTATCACCGCGCCCATCATATATGCCTGCAGCTTGGCCGTGACACGGTTGATGCCGATGCCGGCAGCGGCGTCCTCATCATAGCGAACGTAGAACCAGGCTCGTCCCATTCGTGACCGCTCGACGCTCAGGCAGACGAAGGCGGTGAGCAGCGCCAGCACCAGGAACGCATAATAGAAGTGCTGCACCTGCATCAGCTTGAAGCCGAAGATCCCCGGCCGCTCGATACCGATGAGGCCACTCGCGCCACCGGTGATGTCGAGGTTGCGGGCGATGATGCGCACGATCTCGCCGAAGCCCAGCGTCACGATCGCCAGATAGTCGCTGCGCAGCCTCAAGGTCGGAGCACCGATGATGATACCTGCTACGCAGGCTGCCGCCATGGCGATCGGGATGGTGAGCCAGAAATTGAAGCCGAATTCTGCGGTCAGGATGCCTGATGTGTAGGCGCCAACCGCAAAGAAGGCGGCGTAGCCGAGATCGAGCAGGCCCGCATAGCCAACGACTATGTTGAGGCCGAGGCACAGCACGACATAGAGCAGCGCCGTGGTCGCCACCTCCGTCACGTAGGCGTTGGCGAACTGCGGCAACACCAGCGCGACGGCGAGTGCCGCCAGGCCGGGCAGCACGACGGACCAGCGCATCAATTGCGGTTGCCCGGCGGCCGGCATGCTTCTCACTTCGTCGATCATCATACCCGCTCCACGACAGAGCGGCCAAGAAGGCCGGTCGGCTTGAACACAAGGAACAGGATCAGGGTGCCGAAAACGAAGACGTCACGCCACTCCGATCCGACGAAGGGCAAGGAAGAACCGAAAGCCTCGAGCAGGCCGAGCAGTAAGCCGCCCAGCATGGCACCCGGCACGCTGCCGATCCCGCCTATGACAGCGGCGGTGAAGGCCTTGAGCCCCATGATGAAGCCCATGAAGAAATGGACACTGCCATAGTACGCGCCGGCCATGACCCCGCCGCCGGCGGCGAGCGCCGAACCCATGAAGAAGGTCAGTGCGATCACCCGGTCGACATCGATGCCCATCAGGCGGCTCGCCCCCATGTCGATGGACACGGCGCGCATCGCCTTGCCGTACATGGTGCGTGAGACAAAGGCCTGCATCCCGGTCATAAGAGCGATGGAGGCGGCCACCAGCACCATCTGCGTGTAGGTGATATGAACGGTGGAAATGTCGACACCGGCAAAACCGAGATCCGTGTTGAAGGCGTAATGACGCCCGCCTGTCAGGGCGAGTGCCGTGCCGTTCAACACCATTGAGGCGCCGAGCGCCGTGATGAGGATGGAGAGGCGCGGCGCATTGCGCATCGGCCGATAGGCGAAGCGTTCGATGACGACGCCGAGCAAGCCGACGACCAGCATCGACACAAGCAGGGCGCAGACCACGCCCAGCCAGCCATTGCCGACCCAGATGCCAACGAAGGAAAACACAATGAGGCCGACGAAGGCGCCGTTCATGTAGATGTCGCCATGGGCGAAATTCAGGAGCTTGATGACGCCGAAGACCATGCTGTAGCCGAGCGCGATCAGGGCATAGAACGAGCCGACGATAAGACCGTTCACCAGTTGCTGAATAAGCAGGTCGAGCGTCATTGATGCTCCTGGGGCAGAATTGAAAAAGTCTTGTCTGGGCGCAGCGTTGGCGCGCCAGACAATCGGCGATGACGCCGAGGCCGCCACAAGGGCCGCCCCGGCATCAATCCGGTTAGCCTTTATTCGACAGCCACCCACTTGCCGCCTTTGGCGATCACCGGGCGGAAGTTCGAGGTCTGGAGGGTGTTCTTGTCGGTGAACTTGATTTCGCCGGCAAGGCCTTTGAAGTCGCTCGCCTTGAGGGCCTCGATGATCGCCTTTTGATCCGCCGACTTGGCCCGCGTGATGGCATCGGCGATTAGGTCGCCCACATCATACGAAAGAGCTGCATAGGCACCGGCGTCACGACCATAGGTTTCCTTGTACTTGGCTTTGAAGTCGGCGGCGCCGGACAAGAGGTCGACGGTCGGCGGAGACAACAGATACACGCCCTCACCGGCCGACCCGGCGATTTCCAGATACTCCGGCGAATTGTTGCCGTCGCCCAGCACGATGCCGCCCTGGAAACCGGCCTGCCGAAGCTGCTTGGTGAGCAGTGCGCCGCCGGCATGGTAGGCGGTCCAGAAGACGGCGTCGGCGCCGCTTGATTTGATCTTGGTGACGACCGCCGAATAGTCCTGCTCGCCGGCCGTGGTGGTCTCCTTGGCGGCAATTTCGCCGCCTGCGCCCTTGAAGGCTTCGGCGGTCAGCTTGGCCAGGTCGGATGAATAGGCATCGCCTTCGTCGACGACCGCGATCTTCTTGTAGCCGTTCTTCTTGAAGAGCTCCACCGCTGTAGTCGCCTGCATGTCGCCGGTCGAATTGGCGAGGAAGGCATTACCCTGATTGGCGGCGACCAGCTTGGTCGAGTTCGCTCCGATGATGACGAACGGAATGCCGGCGTCGCCGTAGATCTTCAATGTCGGCAAGACGGCACCCGAACAGTAGCCGCCAACGATGGCGGTCACGCCTTCCGAGACAAGCTTGCTGCCTGCGGTCACCGCCTGCTGCGGATCGCAGGCGTCGTCAGCGGTCGTGGTGATGATCTTGTCGCCGTTGACGCCACCTTTGGCGTTGACGGCGTCGATCGCCATCTTCACGGCGTTCTCCATATCCTGCCCTTCACTGGCCAGTTGGCCAGTCATGGGAGCCACGATGCCGATCTTTATATCGGCAGCCGCGGCCATCGTGGTCATAGCCAGCCCGGCAAGGGCGGTCGCACAAGCCAGCCTCTTGGCAAGCCTCTTGAAGGAAACAACCATTAATTCTCTCCATTTCCCCTGTTGGCGCATCCAGGCGGCGTGCCCGAAATGCATTGTTTCGCCCCTCGGTTAGTTGCGGAGCGGTTTTGTTGAGCAAGATCGCCAGCCTGCCATGCGATTTCTCACCGGCAGGCTCCTGATCCGCCGATCAGTGACTGCCGCTGGAAGCACGGGCATAGGCTCCCTGATAGCGGTTCTCCTGGATGCTCTGCATGATCTCGGCCTCGCGGGCTTCCTGCGCCCGGACGGCGGCCAGCAAGGCCGCGGCACCGTCCATTGGAAATGCCACGACGCCATCTTCGTCGCCGACGACGATGTCGCCTGGACCGACGACCATGCCGCCTATGCAGACCGGAACATTTATGGCTCCCGGACCATCCTTGTAAGGTCCGAGATGGATGGCCGACCGCGCGAAGCATGGGAACGGATTGCGGCCGATGGCACCTGCATCGCGAATGGCGCCGTCGATGACGATGCCCGCGGCGCCGCGCGAAGCCGCGACACTTGTCATGATCTCGCCGACCAGCGCGCGCCCCTCATAGCCACCGCCGTCGACGACAATGACGTCGCCTGGCTGCAACAGATCGAGCGCACGATGGATGAACTGGTTGTCCCCGGGACGAGTCCTGACCGTCAGCGCTCTCCCCGCCATGACGCCACTCACCCGATGAAACGGCCGCAACCCGACAGCGCCGGGAACGCGAGCGAGATTGTCGCTGATCAACGGCGTCGCAAGAGCGCGGAACGCGTCGATCAGTTCGCTTTCCTGTGATCCATCCGCCATCGCCTGCACTCCTCCTCGTCGGCACTTATTATGAATATAGTATCCAATCATACTTAATTCGGTCGAGTCAACCGACCTTGCGATTGTCGGCAGAAAAAAGCCAAATCGACTTATAAATGGCGTAAGTCTGGTCAGAATGCCCCAACCGCTCCTGCCATTCGGACTTGCAATGGCGTCAAAGTTCAAGATAGATTGGATAACATATCCATAGATGTCATGATTGTGAAAAGGGATTCAGTTGTGAAGCACGCAGGAAAAGTCGTGATCGTCACCGGGGCGGCACAAGGCCTGGGCCTTGCCTGCGCTGAGCGCTTTCATGCCGATGGCGCCAAGGTGGTGCTTGTCGACGTGCAGGCCGATCGCGGACGCGAGCATGCCGAACGTCTTGGCGAGCGTGCCGCCTGGCTATCGGCGGATCTCTCCGAATGCACCCAGGAGATGGCAGCCGATGTTGTTGCCAAGGCCACGGAGCGATTCGGCGGTGTCGACGTCCTCATCAACAATGCCGGCATCATCCATCTGGACGATTTCGTTGACTTCCCCGAGGAAGCCTTCGACCTGGTTCAGCGCGTCAATCTCAAGGCGCCCTTCCTTCTCGGGCAGGCCGCGGCAAGGGCCATGATCGCGCAGGGACGCGGCGGCTCGATCATCAACATGTCGTCGATCAACGCCATCCTGGCCATTCCCAATTCCGTCGCCTATGCCGTGTCCAAGGGTGGCATCAAGCAGTTGACGGCGGTGATGGCCGTCGGATTGATTCCGCATAACATTCGCGTCAACGCCATCGGCCCCGGCACCATCCTGACCGACATGGTCAAGAGCTCGGTCATGGCCAGCGAAGCGCAGCGCCAGACCATACTGTCGCGCACGCCGAGCGGCCGCTGTGGCGAACCTTCGGAGATCGCCAGCGTCGCATCCTTCCTGGCCAGCGACGACGCCTCCTACATTGTCGGCCAGACCATCTATCCGGATGGCGGCCGCCTGATCCTGAATTATACGATGCCGGTGAAGGACTGACCGCCAATGGTTGTCGGTACGCCCCACATCAGTCTTGCGGGATCGGCCGCGCTGCTGCTCGACGGGGCGCAGGGGGCTTTCGATGATGCCACCCAGGAGCTGGTCTGGGCGGTAGCGAATGCTGCGCTGAGCCTCGAAGGGGTGCGCGAGACCGTTCCCGGCATGAACAACCTGCTGGTGGTGTTTGACCCGCTCGCCACGGACGCCCACAGTGTCGGCGATCAGTTGATGTCGCTCTGGACCAGCACCGATGCCCATGCGGTGACCGGCACGCATCATACTATTCCTGTCAGCTATGGCGGCTCGCGCGGCGAGGACCTCGCCGGCTGGGCCGCGCATTGCGGCCTGTCTGTCGACGAGACCGTCAGGCGCCACGCGGCAGCCGCCTACACCGTCGCCGCCATCGGCGCCATGCCGGGCTTTCCCTATCTGTCCGGTCTCGACCCACGGCTTGCCTGGGCAAGGCGCAGCACGCCTCGCCTGAAGGTGACTGAGGGCGCCGTCATGATCGGCGGTGCGCAGGCGGGCGTCATGCCGATGACTGCGCCGTCCGGATGGCACATGATCGGCCATACCGACGTGAAGCTGTTCAACGCCGAAGCGGAATTGCCCGTGCTGCTCTGGCCGGGAGACACGATCCGATTCACGATCGCGGGGATTGAGGCATGATCGAGATCCTCACCACCGGTCTGCCGAACACAATCCAGGATCTCGGCCGGCCTGGCCATCTTGCGCTGGGGGTCAGCCATGGCGGCGCCATGGACAGGCAAGCGCTTGCAATCGCCAATCTCATGCTGGGCAATGATCCCTCGGCTGCCGGGATCGAGGTCGCGCTTCATCCGTTCCGGCTGCGCACGCATGTCGACACCGCGGTCGCTGTCACCGGCGCGGATTGCGCCGTCAGCGTCGGTAATCGGCCCTGCCCGCCCTGGTGGGCCATGGCGATCCGCGCCGGTGAGACGCTTGTCCTCGAAGCACCGCGCACCGGTGCGCGTTCCTATATCGCCGTTGCCGGGGGGCTCGATCTACCCCTCGTCATGGGGTCGCGCGCGACGGATGCGAAGGGTGGCTTCGGCGGGCTCGGCGGGCGCGGCCTGTCGCGCGGTGACCGGCTTGCGCTCAACCCGGCGCAATGCCGGCTTCCCGCAGGCGGCATCGGCGCAGCGCTGGAAGAGCGACGCGGCGCGGTGGACGGCTTTGCCTCGGCATTCGAGTTGCGAGTTCTGCCGGCCGCCGAGTTCGACGCCTTCACCCCTGAGTCCCAGGCAGCCTTCACCGGAAGCGAATGGAGCATCACCAACGACGCCAACCGGATGGGATATCGCCTTTCCGGAGAGACGCTCTCGCTCGTGTCACCGATGGAATTGCTGTCGCACGGCATCGTACCCGGCACTGTCCAGGTGCCACCGTCCGGCCAGCCAATCATCCAACTTGCCGATGCCAACACTTGCGGCGGCTATCCGAAGATCGCTACGGTGATCGAAGCCGACCTGTGGCGGCTCGCACAAGCGCCTGTCGGCGCGCGTCTGCGTTTCTCAGCGGTCTCGATCGAAGCGTCGACGGAAGCGCTTCGCACGAACTGGCAGCGACGCCGCGACTTTATCGCCGCCCGGAACCTCATGGTCGGCGAGCAGAGGGCTCCATGAAAATTCGTCCCTTCACCATCGAGATTGCCCAGTCCGAAATCGACGATTTGAGGAAGCGCATCTCGAACTGGCGCGAGCCGGATCAGTTGCAGGCAATAGGCTGGGCGCAAGGAACGGAGCACGAGGAACTGCGGCGGCTTATGCAGCACTGGTGCACCGGCTTCGACTGGCGCAAGCAGGAAGCCGCCTGGAACATCCATCCGCACTACCAGACGGATATTGGCGGCCAAACCATCCATTTCATCCATGCACGCGCCGCTGTTGCGACCGGCAGAACGGTCATACTCACCCATGGCTGGCCAGGCAGCGTCTTCGAATTTCATGAGCTGATCCCGCTTCTGACCGACCCGCTTTCGCATGGCGGAAGACAGGAGGATGCCTTCAACGTCGTGGTTCCGTCGATTCCCGGCTATGGTTTTTCGAGCCGGCCGACTAGGCCTGGTCTCAACCTGTTTGCCGTTGCCGACCTTTGGGCTGAATTGATGAGCCGTCTCGGCTACAAGCGATATCTCGCGCAAGGTGGCGATCTGGGCGCCAGCGTGTCGATCTGTCTGGCGCACGCACATCCAGACGGTCTCGCCGGCGTGCATCTGAATTTCATCCCTGGCTCATTCTCACCGCCTCACGATGCAAGCCCGGATGGTGACTTGACGCCGGAAGAACGCGCCTTCCTGGAACGGAAAGCCGGATGGGCGGATATTCATGGCGCCTATGCTCATATTCAAGCGACGCGCCCGCAAACGCTTGCCTACGGGCTGACGGATTCACCGGTCGGACTGGCAGCCTGGATGATCGAAAAGTTCCGCGACTGGAGTGATTGCGGTGGCGATCTGGGCAATGCTGCTTTTTCGCGCGACGACATGCTCGCCAACATCTCGCTTTACTGGTTCACCCGGACGGTCGCTTCGTCGATGCGCCTCTATTGGGAAACGCGCGCCCGCCCGCTTGCATTCGCGTCGGGCACCGCGATCCACGTTCCACTTGCGGTGGCGTTGTTTCCAAAAGAGATGCCGATGCCGCCGAGGAGCTGGGTCGGGCGCGTCTTCAAGGACATCCGCCAGTGGACAGCGATGCCGCGCGGTGGTCATTTCGCGGCCCTCGAGCAGCCCGCTTTGCTTGCACAGGATTTAAGAGCCTTTGCCGGTGGTCTGGATTTTTAAAGCCAGCGTTTGCACGCAGCCAAACCCGAAGGCCAGAAATGACCAACACCACGATCACCATCGATGCCCTGCATGAGCGCGTCGATGCAATTTTCCGCAAGGCTGGACTGAACCCCATCCAGGCCAGCGCCATCACAAGGGTCATCGTTGCGGCGGAACGCGATGCTTGCAAGTCACATGGTGTCTACCGCATTGAAGGCGCCCTGCGGACGATCAGGGCGGGTAAGGTAAACCCGAACGCGGAGCCCGAATTGTTGCCGCAAGATGCTCCCGCCATCATCAAAGTGGATGCGAAGGGCGGCTTCGCCAACCCGGCCTTCGAACTGGGTCTGCCGGTGCTGGTCGAGCGGGCACGTTCGTGCGGCATTGCCGCGCTTGCGATCAACGATGCCGTCCATTTTTCCGCCCTTTGGGTGGAAGTCGAAGCCTTGTCGCAGGCAGGCCTTGCCGGCCTGGCCATGTGTCCGAGCTACGCCACGGTCGCCCCGACCGGCGGCAACGGACCGTTGCTGGGTACCAATCCTTTTGCCTTTGGCTGGCCGCGCGAAGAACAGCCGCCCTATGTTTTCGACTTCGCGACCTCGGTTGCCGCGCGAGGTGAGATCGAGCTCCACCGCCGGGCAGGCAAGTCGCTGCCGGAAGGCTGGGCCATGGATTCGGACGGCAGGCCAACGACCGACCCCGAAGCTGCCCTGTCGGGCGCTATGCTTCCCTTCGGCGGGCACAAGGGTTCCGCCATCGCGACGATGATCGAGTTGCTCGCCGGGATCATGATCGGCGATCTGACCAGCCCCGAGGCGCTCCATCTGCTCGGCACCACGACGCTTTATCCGTCCCACGGAGAATTGATCATCGCTTTCTCGCCACAAGCTTTTTCCTCGAGCCGCCCCGGCAATCCGTTGGACCGTGCCGATGCCCTGTTCGAGGCGATCCTTGGCCAGGGTGCACGGCTGCCCTCACAGCGGCGGTTCATTGCCCGAGCAGCATCGGAGAGTGGCGGCATCAGCCTCTCAGCCCAGGAGATCGAACAGCTCGACCGTTTTCTCGAGAGAGGACTCGGCGGCGTATGAAGTGAAGCTATGATCATAAAGGGGAATGGAGAAAAATGCGCTGGTCAAGAACGTTCACGGTCGTCGGCTGCCATGCCGAGGGCGAAGTCGGCAACGTGATCACCGGCGGCATCATGGACGTGCCCGGCAAGACCATGTTCGAAAAGAAGGAGTATCTGCAAGAGCATATGGATGACATACGCGGGCTCGTTCTCTTCGAGCCGCGCGGCGCGCCCTACGTCAACGCCAACATCATCCTGCCGCCTTGCGATCGCTCGGCCGACCTCGGCTATGTGATCCTCGAAAGCACTGAATACCCGCCCATGTCGGGCTCCAACACCATCTGCGTCGCCACCGTGGCGCTGGAGACGGGCATGGTGCCTATGAAGGAACCCGAGACGCGGCTGCGCATGGAGGCACCCGCAGGCATGATCGAGGTGCGCTGCCTCTGCGAGAATGGCAAGGTGAAGCAGGTGGAGTTCACCAATGTGCCGGCTTTCGCAGTCCACCTCGACACGCCAGTCGAAGTCGAGGGACTTGGCACGATCACCGTCGACACCTCCTATGGCGGCATGACTTTCGCCCATGTCAATGCGCGCGCACTAGGGTTCGCTGTCAAACCCGACGAGGCACACCAGATGTCGCTGATCGGCCAACGCATCAAGAAAGCCGTCAACGAGCAGCTCGTTGTCGTGCATCCGGAGAACCCGAAGATCCGCGATGTGTCCAACGTGATTTTCGAAGGTCCCATCGAGCGCGTCGACGGGCGCGTGGAAAGCATCAACGGCACGGTATGCCTGCATGGCAGGCTCGACCGCTCGCCGACAGGCACCGGCACCACCGGGCGACTGGCGGTGATGTCGGCAAAGGGCCAGATCGCCAAAGGCGAGCTGTTCCGCAACAGGTCGATCATCGGGACCCATTTCGATTCCCGCGTGATCGCCAATGCGCACGTCGGCGACCGCGACGCGGTCGTGGTCACCATCGCTGGACAGGCCTGGATCACCAGTATTGGCCAATATGGCCTCGACCCGACAGACCCTTATCCACGCGGCCATCGCCTCAGCGACGTCTGGTTCTGAAACGGACGCGGCCGTGCCCTCGGCGCGGCCGCGTAACCCGTTCGGCCGCGCTCAGGCCGCGAACGCTCTGACCCTGACGCCGCTCGCCTCCAGTCGTTTCCTGACGCACGCGGCGATGGCGACGGCCGCTGGCGTGTCACTGTGGACACAGATTGAATCGATCGGCGTCTGCAGCATCTGGCCGGAAAGCGTCTCGATCGCGCCTTGCTTGACCATCCGCACGACCCGTTCAGCAGCCTTCTCGGCATCGTGGATGACGGCGCCCTCCAGCTTGCGCGATACAAGAAACCCTTCCTCCGTATAGGCGCGGTCGGCGAAGATTTCGGACCTGACCGCCAGGCCAGCGTCACGCGCGATCCTGTCCTGGAAGCCGAGCGCAATGGCCAGGCAGATCAGGCCGGGATCGACGGCCTTGACCGCGCGCGTCACCGCTTCGGCGACGCCACGATCGGTCTGGGTAAGATTGCCCAGCGCGCCATGCGCTTTGACGTAGCGGATCGGGTGGCCGGCATAGGCGGAGAGCGCCTGTGCCGCGCCGATCTGGTAGGCGACCAGCCTTTCGATCTCATCCATGGAATGCGGGATTACGCGGCGTCCGAACCCCCACAGATCGGCGAAGCTCGGATGCGCGCCAACGGCGACGCCCTTGTCGCGCGCCATCGAGAACGTGGCCGCCATGATCTCGGGGTCACCGGCATGAAAGCCGCAGGCCACATTGGCGGAGCTGACGATGTCGAGGATAGCCGCATCGTCGCCGAGCCTGTAGGCTCCAAAACCCTCCCCCATGTCGGAATTGATATCGACCTGCAATCCTTCGGCCGGCACGGCGCTTTCCTCAGTGGTTCGAACCATAGCCTTTGCCTTCACACCAGTTCGTAGAGCGGCGTGCCGTAACCGACGACCGCTCCGTCCTTGATCAGTGCCGCGCCGAGCACGCCGTCTGCCGGCGCGAGCACGGCCTTCAGGCATGGGCCGACCTGCAGCACGCCGACCGTCTCGCCCTTGCGGACCGTCTGGCCAGGTCCGGCAACAGGGTGGCCGGTCGTTGGATGATCAATACGGAGCACGCCGACTCCGGGCGCACGCACGCCCTTGAAGACCGTTTCGGGCACCGGCGCTTCGGCCGCAGCCGCAGGTGTTTCGCCAACAACGGCCTGCATATGCAGCCGCAGCGAAAAGCCGGCCTCCGACACTTCGATCTCGCCTATGCCGGCGCTTGCGCACCAGGCGGTCAGCCTTTCGATCTCCTCAATCGTCATCGCAGCCTCGTCCCTGGAGCAGACCGCCTTCAATGAGATGTTCGAGATGATGGATGTCGAAGCCTCCGGCGGCGAAGCCGGGCTCCTCCATCAGGATACCGTGCAGCGGCGCATTGGTGGCGATGCCGACTGCCTCCATCTCGCCCAGCGCCCCGCGCATGCGCCGGATAGCCTCGGCCCGCGTCGCGCCATGCGCCAGGAGCTTCGCCACCAGCGAATCGTAGTGCGGCGGCACGGTGTAGCCGGAGTAGAGATGCGATTCGACGCGGATACCGGGACCGCCGGGCGGCGTCCAGCGCTCGACCCGGCCCGGATGCGGCCGAAAGCTGTAGGGATCTTCAGCGTTGATGCGGCATTCCACGGCGTGGCCCTGAATGCGGATGTCTTCCTGGCTGAACGACAGCGGCTCGCCCCGGGCGATGCGGATCTGTTCGCGCACGATATCGATACCGGTGACGAGCTCGGTGACGGGATGCTCCACCTGCACGCGGGTGTTCATCTCGATGAAAGAGAAGCGCCCGTCCTCGTAGAGGAATTCGAACGTGCCAGCGCCTGTATAGCCGATGGTCAGGCATGCGCGGGCACAGAGGTCGCCGATTTCGCCAATCGCCTCGCGGGCGATGCCGGGCGCCGGCGCCTCCTCGATGATCTTCTGGTGGCGGCGCTGCATGGAGCAATCCCGCTCGCCGAGCCAGACAGCCCTACCGTGCTTGTCCGCCAGAATCTGGATCTCGATATGGCGCGGCTGCTCGAGGAATTTTTCCAGATAGACTTGCGGGTTACCGAAGGCCCGGTCCGCCTCTTTCACCGCCATGGAAACGGCTTCCATCAGAGCCTGCTCATCGCGAGCGATACGCATGCCGCGCCCGCCCCCGCCACCCGCTGCCTTGACGATGACCGGATAGCCGATTGCCTCTGCAATGGCGCGCACCTCTTGCTCATCCTGCGGCAGCGCGCCCTCCGAGCCCGCAACGCAGGGAACGCCGGCGGCTATCATGGTGCGCTTGGCGGAGACCTTGTCTCCCATGGTACGGATCGCCGTCGCGGATGGCCCGACGAAGATGAGGCCGGCGTTTTCGACAGCCTCGGCGAAGGCGGCGTTCTCCGAAAGGAAACCATAGCCAGGATGGATCGCGCCCGCGCCGGTGAGTTGCGCGGCCGCGATGATCTCGGCGATGTTGAGATAGCTCTCCGTCGCGGCAGCCGGTCCGATGCAGATCGCCTTGTCCGCCAGTGCGACATGGCGAAGGCTTGCATCGGCCTCCGAGTGCGCCGCCACCGTTTTCAATCCGAGATCGCGGCAGGCGCGCAGGATGCGCAGCGCGATTTCACCGCGGTTGGCGATCAGGACGGTATCGAACATCGCCCTCAGCCCTCATCTTCCAGCACGAACAGCACGTCGCCGGACTGCACCGCTGCATGGTCGTCGAACGCGATCTGGACGATCCGCCCAGCGCGATCGGATTCCACGACATTGAACGTCTTCATGGCTTCGAGGACACCGATTTTCTGCCCCTCCGCGACCACATCGCCAACGGCAACCAGCGGCGGTTCGCCTTCGGTGCCGGAGCGGTAGAACACGCCCGTCAGCGGCGCGCGGATCGAATGGCGTGCGATGGGCAGAGATGTCGACGTCTGATCTGGGGAACGGACCGTTACGTCAGGCCCAGGCTGCACCTGCGACGCGGATTGCGCCGACGCCGTAGGCCTGGACATGCGGACGCGAACGCCGTCGCGCTCGATCTCCAGTTCGGCAATGGGCGAACGCGAGACAAATTCGATCAGCTTCTGGACGAGCTCGAGATCCATCGCCGGCCCTACCGCAGCGCTTCGACAGCCTCGGCGATGCGTCCGATCGCTTTTTCGATCAGGTCCATCGACGTGGCTATGGAAATGCGGAAATGCGGCGACAGGCCGTAGGCAGAGCCCTGCACCACCGCGACTCGCGCCTGATCGAGTAGGTAGAGCGAGAAGTCGTCGTCGCTGCCGATGGGAGTGCCGTCGGGGCGGCGACGGCCGATCAGGCCCGAGCAGTTGGGATAGAGATAGAAGGCGCCCTCGGGCGTCTGGCAGGTGAGGCCGGGAATCTTGCGCAGCAGTTCCAGAGCGCGGTCGCGCCGAGCCTGGAATTCGAGCGCCCGAGGGCGAAGAAAGTCCTGGGGACCTTCCAGAGCGGCAATGGTCGCGGCCTGCGAGATGGATGACGGGTTCGACGTGCTTTGGCTCTGCACGGTCGCCATGGCGCGGATCAGCGCTTCCGGCCCGCCGGCATAGCCGATCCGCCAGCCGGTCATGGCATAGGCCTTCGATACCCCGTTCACTGTGAGCGTACGGTCCTTCAGCCGCGGCTCGACGCCGGCGATGGTATGGAAGGTACGTCCATCGAACAGGATATGCTCGTAGATGTCATCGGTCAGCACGTGGACGTGGCGCTGGTCGAGCAGTACTTCGGCGAGGCCAGCGAGTTCGTCGCGGCTGTAGACGGCGCCTGTCGGGTTGGATGGCGTGTTGAGCAGAAGCCACTTGGTGCGCCCGGTGATCGCGGCTCGCAGGGCTTGCGGCGTCAATTTGAAGCCCTGCGCCTCCGTGCAGGGAACGACCACGGGCTTACCTTCGCCGAGCAGGACGATATCGGTGTAGGAAACCCAATAGGGCGCTGGGACAACCACCTCGTCACCCGGGGCCAGCGTTGCCAGCAGGGCGTTGTAGATGATCTGCTTGGCGCCCCCCGCGACGCTTATTTGCGAAGGCTTGTAGTCGAGGCTGTTCTCGCGCCTGAATTTTTCGGCCACCGCCTTCTTCAGCGCGGTGGTGCCGTCGACCGCCGTATAGCGCGTCTCCCCCCTGAGCATCGCCTCGTAGGCCGCCTCGACGATGTGCGGAGGCGTGGGAAAATCCGGCTCGCCGGCGCTCAGGCTGATAACGTCGATGCCGGCCGAGCGCATTTCGATTGCCCGCGCGGTGACCGCCATGCTCGGACTTGGCTTGATGACGTCGAGACGGGGAGCGATGAGGCCCACGGAACAATCCTCGGCATGTAAGATATTTGCTACAGATTGGATAATGTATTCTGACTTTCGCGTCAAACCCCTTTTTCTGCGTCGAAGACCGGGGTATGTCTCATCCTGGAGGTGGGTCGATAGAGGAAAGTATCCAATCCTTGGTCGCCACGGATGATATTCGAAATAGGGAACACGATTGGAATGGGCACAAACTATGATGTGGTGATCGTTGGCGGAGGCGTTGTCGGCAGCTCGATCGCCTACTTCCTGTCAACCAACCCGGATTTCGACGGCAGGATCGCGGTGATCGAGCGGGACCCCTACTACACGGCCTCCTCGTCTTCCTTGTCGACCAGCGCCATCCGCCAGCAGTTCGGCACGGCGCCCAACATCGCGATGTCGAAGTTCAGCATCGACTTCCTGCGCCAGGTGAAGACGCGGCTAGCAATTGGCGACGAGTTGGCCGACATCGGCCTGCATGAGCCCGGTTATCTGGTGCTGGCGACGCCCGAGCGGGCCGACGCGCAGCGTGCCAAGAACCGCGTTCAGCGCAGCATGGGCGTCGACGCCGAACTGATCGAGCAGGTCGATCTGGCGCAACGCTTCCCGTGGCTCAACACGGACGATCTCGCGCTTGGCTCGCTTGGCCTTGGCAGCGAAGGCTGGTTCGACGGTCCTGGCCTGATGCAAGCATTCCGTCGCAAGGCGCGCACACAGGGCGTGGACTATCTTGCCGCGACAGTGACCGGACTGACCATGGCATCTTCCGGCAAGGTGGGTGAAGTGCTGCTGGACAATGGCGACCGGCTTGCCGCCGGCACGGTGATCAACGCGGCCGGGCCATGGAGCGCGGGCATTGCCAGGATGGCCGGCGCCGAACTGCCGGTCGTCCCGAGCAAGCGCTGCGTCTTCGTCTTCGAAACGCCGGCAAGGATCGAAAACTGCCCCTTCATCTTCGACACAAGCGGCCTCTGGCTGCGGCCGGAAGGTCAGCTCTTCCTGTGCGGTGTTCCGCCGGTGCGCGAGAACGAGCCGGACGATTTTGGACTGGATGTGGACTACGACCTGTTCGACGAGTTGATCTGGCCGGCGCTGGCCCATCGTGTGCCCGGCTTCGAGCAATTGCGCATGCTGCGCGCCTGGGCGGGACTCTACGAGTACAACACCTTCGACCACAGCGGCATCATCGGCCGGCATCCTGAGGTCTCGAACTTCATCCTGGCCACCGGCTTCAGCGGCCACGGCATGATGCATGCGGCGGCGACCGGGTCGGGCGTCAGCGACCTCATTGCCTACGGCGAGTACCGCTCCATCGACCTTTCGGCCTTCCGCTACGAACGGATCGCCAGCAATAAGCCTATCGAGGAACATGTCTACTGAAGCGAAACGGGCGACATGGCATCGCAGTGACAACGGTGCTATGCGTCCACTTCTTCAATCAAAACGGCGCCAGTCGACAAACAAGGCGGCCGCCCTAGGCTGATTCATGCTCGTACAGAAGAAAACCATCTCGACCCAGGTCGCCGATGCCATCAGGCAGAAGATCCTGATCGGCGAATACGAGGCCAACTTCCAGCTGCGGCAGGAACATCTGGCCACCGAGTTCGGCGTCAGCCGAATTCCGGTGCGAGAGGCGCTGCATCAGCTTCATTCGGAAGGCTTCGTCACGCTGGTTTCCCACAAGGGCGCCGTCGTCACCTCCATTTCCCTGGACGAGATCCTCGAGCTCTACGAATTGCGGGCCCGGATCGAAACATGGCTATTGGCCCTGGCCATTCCAAGGATGACGGAGGCCGACCTCGCGCTGGCCCGCGAGCGCGCAAAACAGCATCAGGAGCAGGGCAAGACCGGCGAGTACTCGAACCAGCTCAACTGGAATTTCCACGCCGCGCTCTACCAGCCGTCCGGCCGCAAGGCGACGATCGAACTGGTGGGGCGCATCTACCAGCAGCTGGAACGCTACACACGCATGATGGTGACGCTAACCGAGATCCAGGCCCAGTCCGACCGCGACCACTGGCAACTCATCGACCTGTGCGAAGCCAAGGATACGCTGCGCGCCGTCGGCCTGTTGGAAATGCATATCATCACCAGCGGCAAATTCCTGGTCGACCGGCTTCAGGAATTGCGGGGAAGCTGACGGCCCCGTCGTTCCTGGGCCTCATCGACCTCCCCAATCCTTTGCGTTGGTGGAATCATTTGCCAGGCAGATTGGTCGCCCGCGTCAGCAGGATCACGCCTGCCTTTTCGGCTGTGTCGTAGTAGGTGAAGCCGGTGCGGTTTTCCCGGCGCCCGCGCATCAGCACGGAAAGCCCGTCGGTTTTCG
Source organism: Mesorhizobium sp. M7A.F.Ca.US.002.01.1.1 (assembly GCF_004022955.1). Taxonomy (NCBI): domain Bacteria; kingdom Pseudomonadati; phylum Pseudomonadota; class Alphaproteobacteria; order Hyphomicrobiales; family Phyllobacteriaceae; genus Mesorhizobium; species Mesorhizobium sp. M7A.F.Ca.US.002.01.1.1. The sequence continues at coordinate 16,771 of NZ_RZQE01000038.1, forward strand.
CCTTGGCTTCGGCTGCATCCGCATCGCGGACCTCAAAGCCGATATGGAATACGCCTTCACCCTTGGTATCGAGATGGATGCGCTGCAGTGAGGGATCATGGCTCGGCTGGCAGAGTTGCAGCTGGACGTTCGGCAGGTTGCAGATCCGGTATTGCATGGCATGGAAACCCTTCGGACTTGGGACCTCGAGTTCTTCGTACTCCGCCAGCGGCGGATAGGATTCCCATGGCCCAATGCCGATGGAGTCGTAATAGGCCTGGGCCTTGTCGATATCGTGCACGACGATGCAGAGATGATGCAGCTTATCGAAGTTACCCATATTCTCTCACTCCTTGATCGGGACCGTATAGTTGAGAACGCGGCGCCCCCCGTCGGGGTAGATCGTCTCGCCGGTGATGTAGGAAGCGTCGTCGCTGGCCAGGAACGCCACGACCGAGGCGATCTCGGCTGCCGTGCCGAGGCGGCCGAGCGGTGTGCGCGAAAGAACCGCCCGTCGCATTTCTTCCGAATCGATGAATGTCCCGTCCATGACCATGTCCGTGGCGATGGTGCCCGGGCCGACACCGACCACGCGGATGCCGTGGGGAGCGAAGGCAACAGCCGCGGTACTGGTGACCTGGTTCATGCCGCCCTTGGAGATCGCGTAGGTGGCGACGCGTGGATTGGCGAGGCCTGAATTGATCGACGACATGTTGATGATGACACCGCCTCCACCCTGCGCGATCATCTGGCGGGCTGCGGCCTGGGTGCCCAAGAACGCGCCCTTCAGATTGACGGCGAGAACCCTGTCGTAGTCCGCCTCTGTGATGTCGAGAAAGTCCTGGACCGGAGCGATGCCGGCATTGTTGACCATGATGTCCACACGGCCGAACTTCGCCACCGCCGCCGCAACCAGCCCATCGACCTGCTCCTTCTTGCTGACATCCGTAACGACCGCCAGGACGCTGTCGGGGGTGCCGATTTTCACGGCACATTTTCTCAGTTCCGTCGCATCGATGTCGCCAAGCACGAGCTTCGCGCCCTCGGCCAGAAACCGTTCCGCGCAAGCGCGTCCGATGCCGCGCGCCGCGCCTGTGACAACAGCCACCTTTCCTGCCTGTCTCATGTCCAATCCCTCGATCATTATAAGTCGACCCCCGTCTCAGTGAGCGGTGTGCCGAGCTTGGCCACGGATAAGGATAATTCTCCCACCGAAGCCTACCCTATCGGATCACGAAGGGATTGGCGGTCTTGCCCGCCGTATCTATCCACACCGTCTTGGTCTGCAGATAGGCATTGATGGCCTCCTGCCCGCTCTCGCGACCGATACCGCTCCTCTTGTAGCCGCCGAAGGGCGCCATATAGGAGACGGCGCGGTATGAATTGATCCAGACCATTCCCGCTTCCATCACGGCCGCGCCGCGCAGCGCCCGGCCCATGTCGCTGGTCCATATCCCGGCCGCCAGCCCATAGGGGCTGTCATTGGCAATGGCGAAGGCCTCGTCCTCGTCGTCAAAGGGGATGACGGACAGGATCGGCCCGAACACCTCCTCACGCGCGATCCGCATGGTGTTGTTCACGCCGGTGAAGATGGTCGGCTCGACGAACCAGCCCTCGGCCAGTTCACTGGACGCAGGCTTGCCGCCACCGAGCACGCATAGTGCGCCCTCGCGGCGTGCTATGCCGAGATAGGACAGCACCTTCTCGCGCTGGGCTTGCGTGGTGATCGGCCCCACCTGCGTCTCGGCCAGAGCGGGATTGCCCAATCGAGCACTGGCCGCCAGCGTTATGACGCCCTCCACGAACCGGTCATGGATCTTGCGATGCACCAGCAGGCGCGAACCCGCGATGCAGGTCTGGCCGCCGGCAGCGAAAATGCCTGAGATCGCGCCGTTGACCGCGCTCTCGATATCGGCGTCGTCAAAGACGATGTTGGCCGATTTGCCGCCAAGCTCCAGCGTGACGGTCTTGAGCTGGTCGGCAGCCGCTCGATAGACTGCGATCCCGCCGGGCTCACCGCCGGTGAAGGCTATCTTGGCGACGTCGGGGTGGGCAACGAGCGGCACGCCGACATCGAGCGGCATGCCGGTAACGGTGTTGACCACGCCTGGCGGGAACCCAGCGTGCGCAAACAGTTTCACGAACTCCAGCGTCGAGGCCGATGCGTGTTCGGACGGTTTGATGACGACGGTGTTGCCGGCCGCCAGCAGCGGCGCTAGCTTCCAGGTCAGAAGCAAAAGCGGCGAATTCCAGGGCACGATGGCTGCAATGACACCCAGCGGCTCGTGGCGGGTGAAGGCGAACATGCCAGCCTTGTCGATCGGCAGCACCGCCCCTTCGATCTTGTCGGCAAGACCGCCGAAATAGCGGAACCATTCCGGGATATAGCGCAGCTGCGCCGTCATTTCGGTGAGCAGCTTGCCATTGTCGCGCGTCTCGATGGCGGCAATGCGCTCCGCGTTGTCGGCGATCAGGTCGGCCATCCGCACGAGCAGCTTGCCACGCGCAGTGGCGGTGATGCCGGCCCATTCCTTCGACCGGAATGCCGCCTTGGCGGACGCCACGGCAGCGTCCACCTGGGCTGCTCCCCCACGCGGGATCAGCGCCCAGGGCCTGCCGGTGAACGGATCATGGCTCTCGAATGTATCGGCTGTCGATTGCAGCCGACCGCCGACCGTGTTCTGGAAACTGACCAGCGCCATATCGGTCCTCAACAAGTGGCAAAGCCCAGATGAGCGCGAAAGCGGTTCTTAACCTCGACCGCGTCGCGCGGTGGCAGCGAGCGCGGCAGGTTCTCGGCGGTGATTTTCAGCACGAAAAGGCGTGGACCTTCGGCCGGGCGACGCAGCTCTTCACACAGCGTGTCGACCTCCTCCAGCGAGCGCAACTCGGCGGTTTTCGAAAACCCGCAAGCGGCCGCGACCTTGTCGAAACCGATGCCGCGACCGGTATGGCTCGACTGCATGCCCGTCTCGCCGAAATGCTGGTTGTCGAGCACGATCAGGTCGAGATTGCTGGGCCGCGCCACCGAAATCGTCGCCAGCGAGCCGAACGCCATGAGCTGTTCCCCATCACCAGTAATCACCATGACCCGCTTGTCGGGCTGGGCCTGGGCAAGCCCGAGACCGATCAGTGCAGCACCCCCCATGGCGCCCCAGAGATAGTAGTTGTCGTTGCGGTCACCGGCGGCGTGCACGTCGTAGGTCGGCGAGCCGAGACCGGTCACGACCAATGCGCCGTCGCGGGCGTCAAGGAGTTTCTTCACCGCAACCCGGCGGTCCATTGTCGGTAAATTCATCTCATTCACCACTTCTTCTTGCCGAGCAGGCGCTGCCCGATCAGCACCGCGATCTGTTGATCGGCGTCAAAAGCCATCAGGGCTGCCTGAGCCACCGTCTCCACGAGGTCTGGACCAGTCTCGGCGCGCAGCACCTTGAGGCCGATCGATTTCAGCGAGGCTTCCGTCGCCTGCCCCATCGGCACCTGCCAGGGGTTGAACTCGGCCCATTCGCCTCTCATCGTCACCAGAACGAGCAAGGGGAAGCGTGCCTGCACGGGAAGCGACAGCATGTTTATACAGTTGCCGACCCCTGACGATTGCATGAGCACGACGCTCCGCTTGCCGCCGAGCCAGGAGCCGGCGGCGACGGCGATGCCCTCTTCTTCCGTCGTCAGCACGTTGGCGACGACCTCGGGATCCGCGCTGAAGCGTCGGATCAGGGTCGTATGTCCAGCATCGGGCACATAAGACATGTGGCTGATGCCGGCAGCCTTGAGCACATCATAGACCTGATCTGGCCACTGCTTTTCAGACGCCGCCGGAGCGGCCCCAGGCGTTGCTGTTTCCGGATGTTTTGCTTCTACGCTCGCCGTCACGTTGGAACTCCGAGATTTGGATTGGCATCAGGTTATCTCGGCTATCCGATCTAATCGTCGTCTCTTTCTTGTGATCAGATATAATGATATTCGATAGCTTATGGAGTTATCGCAACTGCGTACGCTGATCCACGTCGCCGAACTCGGGAGCCTGAGCAAGGCTGCCGATCGGCTACACATCGCGCAGCCTGCCCTCAGCCGGCAGGTGCGCATGCTGGAGGAGGAACTGGGCTTTGCCCTGTTCGTGCGCCACGGCCGCGGCATGGTGCTGTCTGAGCAGGGCAAGCAGGTGCTGACGCACGCCATGCGCGTGATGGCAGAGATCGATGAGATCCGTGCCACGGCCACGCCAGCCGACGCGCCGCTCACCGGTGAAGTGGCCATCGGTCTGCCACCCACCGTCGCGGACATTATTTCGCTGCCGCTGGCTGCCGCCTTCGCCAAGAACCATCCCAAGGCGAAGCTGAGGCTTGTCAGCGCCTACACCGGCTATTTGCTCGACTGGATGCACCGAGGCGAGGTGGACGTCGCCGTGCTGTACGACCCGCGCATGGCGCGTTCGTTGCGCTCGCGCCCGTTGCTTCTGGAAAATCTCTTCCTGATTGGGCCGCCTGATGCGGGGTTTTCAACCGTGCGCGCGGTATCGTTCGCCTCGCTTGCCGGCAAGCGCCTGCTGCTGCCCAGCATCAAGCACGGTCTGCGCATCATCGTAGAACGCTGTGCCACGGATGCCGGCATCACGCTCGATGTCGGCATCGAGGCGGATTCCTACGCCGCGCTGAAGGACCTAGTGCGCAACGGCCATGGCTGGACGATCCTGCCGCTCGCTCCTATCCATGCCGATGTAACCGCGGGGCTGCTCACCGCCGCGCCGCTGATCGATCCCGTGCCGGTGCGCCGCCTGATCCTTGCATATCCGGCAGACCGACCTGCCTCTCGGCTGGCGCGGTTTGCCGGACAAGCAATAGAGGACATCGCCAAGGACCTCGTAGGGCGGGCGATCTGGGTTGGCCAACTCCTCGGCCCCTCGCTGTAAGCATTCGAATTCCGTTATGTCTGCTCACGCCAGCTTTGCGTTGCTGACAGGACGCGGCGGCGCGATAGTGAGGCCCGCAGCACGACGAAAGCCGGACAAACCCCATGGAATACTATCAGGACATTCGCGATGCCGTCGCCCGGCTGTGTGCGCGCTTTCCCGGAGAATACTGGCGCGCGCTCGACAGGGACATGGCCTATCCCCGCGAGTTCGTCGAAGCATTGACGGAGGCTGGTTGGCTTTCGATCCTGATCCCGGAGGCGTATGGCGGCTCGGGCCTGCCGCTTTCGGCCGCCGCCGCCGTGCTGGAGGAAATCCAGCGCGCCGGCTGCAATGGCGGCGCCTGCCATGCCCAGATGTACACGATGGGCACGCTTGTTCGCCACGGCTCTGAAGCCCAAAAGCAACGATACCTGCCGAAGGTCGCCGCGGGAGAATTGCGTCTGCAGGCCTTCGGCGTCACCGAACCGACCAGCGGCACCGACACCGGCGCTCTCAAGACCACTGCTCGCCTCGACGGCTATCATTTCGTAGTCAAGGGCCAGAAGATCTGGACCAGCCGCGCCGAGCATTCGGATTTGATGCTGCTTCTGGCGCGGACCACGCCGCTCAAGGATGGCATGAAGAAGACCGACGGTCTCTCCGTCCTCATCGTCGACATGCGCGAAGCCGTTGGCAAGGGCCTCACCATCCGGCCGATCCGCACGATGATGAACCATGCCACCACCGAAGTCTTCTTCGACGACCTGCGCGTGCCGGCCGAAAACCTGATCGGCGAAGAGGGAAAGGGATTCCGCTACATCCTCTCGGGCATGAACGCCGAGCGCATCCTGATCGCAGCCGAATGCGTCGGCGATGCGAAATGGTTCATCGAAAAGTCGAGCGTCTACGCGAAGGAAAGGCATGTGTTTGGCCGAGCGATCGGCCAAAACCAAGGCGTCCAGTTCCCAATCGCAAGGGCCTACGCCAACATGCGCGCGGCCGAATTGATGGTGCGCGAGGCGCTGAACCTCTACGAGGCCGGCAAGAACCCCGGTGCCGAAGCGAACATGGCCAAGATGCTGGCGGCCGACGCCTCTAACGAAGCCGCCAATGTCTGCATCCAGACGCATGGCGGCTTCGGTTTCGCGGAAGAGTACGATGTCGAGCGCAAATTCCGCGAGACGCGTCTTTATCAGGTCGCGCCGATCTCGACCAACCTCATCCTGTCATACCTTTCCGAGCACGTGCTTGGACTGCCGCGTTCCTACTAGGAGTTGCCGCCGTGAACGTCCTCATCGTCTACGCCCACCCGGAAGCAAGATCCTTCAACGGCGCCATGAAGGATATGGCCGTGGAAACACTGACCCGCGCAGGTCACGATGTGGTCGTCAGCGACCTCTATGCGATGGGTTTCAATCCTGTCGCAGGGCCGGGCGACATATCAGGCGAGCGCAACGATCCGGACTTTTTCAGCCTGCCGCGCGAGCAGACCGCGGCGTACGAGGCCGACGCGCTTTCAGCCGACATCATCGCCGAGATCGAAAAGCTGAAACAAGCGGACTTCGTGCTGTTCCAGTTCCCGGTTTGGTGGTTCGGACTGCCCGCAATGCTCAAGGGCTGGGCCGACCGTGTGTTCGCGCGCGGTTTTGCGTATCTGCCGGGGCGCAAATACGACACCGGCATGTTCAAGGGAAAGCTCGCCATGGTGGCCGCCACCACGGGCACATCGGCCGACACCTATGCGCCCGATGGCATCGATGGCGACATCCTCACGGTGCTGTGGCCGATCCACAATGGCCTGCTTCGCTACTCAGGCTTCGACGTGTTGCCGCCCTTCGTCGCCTATATGCCGGGCCGTGTCGGCGACGATGGCCGCAAGGCCTATCTGGAAGCCTATAGCAAGCGGCTAGAGGACATGGACGGCACGCCGCGGCTTTTCTTCCACGCCGCCGAGGACTACGGCAAGAACGAGCGGCTAAAACCAGGCGTGCTGGCGCGCTCGGGGGTACAGCGCAATGTCTGACGGCACCCGCCCGCTGGAGGGTCTGTTCGTCGTTTCGATCGAGCAGGCGGTCGCCGCTCCGCTCTGCACGGTTCGCCTCGCCGATGCCGGGGCGCGCGTCGTGAAGATCGAGCGTCCGGAAGGCGAAACCGCGCGTCATTACGATTCCACCGTTGAAGGCATGTCGGCTTACTTCGTCTGGCTCAACCGCGGCAAGGAAAGCGCGGTTCTCGACCTGAAAGCCGAGGACGACCTCGCTCTCCTGCAGCGGATGGTGGCGCGCGCGGATGTTCTCGTGCAGAATCTCGCGCCGGGCGCCATCGACAGGCTCGGCCTCTCCGCCGATGTGATTGCGGAAAGGTTCCCCCGGCTGATTGCCATCAACATCGTCGGCTACGGACAGGACACGCCTTACGCCGCGATGCGCGCCTACGACATGCTGGTGCAGGCGGAAAGCGGCATCTGTGCCGTCACTGGCACGCCGGACACGCCGAGCAAGATCGGGGTTTCCGCCGCCGACATCGCCACCGGAATGAATGCGCATGCAACGATCCTCGAAGCCTTGTTGGCGCGCGAGAAGACCGGGCGCGGCCGCATTGTCGAAATCGCCATGTTCGACGCCATGGCAGACTGGATGACCGTGCCGCTGCTCCACTACGAATATGCGGGCCGCGAGACGCAGAGATATGGCTTGGCACACGCTTCGATCTACCCCTATCGACCTTATGCCTGTCGGGATGGCAGCGTGGTCGTGTCCATCCAGCAGAACAATGAATGGAAGCGCTTCTGCACCATCGTGCTGCAAAGGCAGGATTTGTTCGCCGACGAACGCTTCGCCACCAATGCCCGGCGGGTGGCCAACCGCACGGCGCTCGACGCCGAGATCGAACCGATCTTCGCGGCAATCGACTGCGAAGAGGCCATCGACCGTCTCAACGGTGCGCAGATCGCCTGGGGCCGGGTGAGCGCTATGCACGACCTGCCGCGCCACAAGGCATTGCGCCGGACAGAGGTGGCGCTGCCGGACGGCAGGCGCATCTCCGTGCCCATGCCGGCAGGGCGGTCGGAGGGATTCGCAACGGTCCCAAGCGTTCCCGCCCTTGGCGCCGACACGGACCGGATCCGGTCCGAATTCGCCGCCTGACGAGGGAGCCCATGACTCTGGACACGAGCACGCTGCAGGAATGGGTTGGACGCACCCACGAGGTCGAGGATGTTGTCACCCCGCGCCTGCTGGCC
>NZ_RZQE01000390.1:0-5776 GCF_004022955.1 Mesorhizobium sp. M7A.F.Ca.US.002.01.1.1
CATCAGGACGTATCCTATGCCTTCATCAATTGCTTCGTCGAAGGTGTCGAACCAGCGCAGGGACGTTGGAGCGAAGGACCGTCGATGGACGGCAAGGGCGAGTTCTCCCTGGTCGCCGGTTCGCCAATGGGCGAGGAGCCCATCCTGTCGCCGCCTCGGCCAAGTTCCGGCGCCCAGAGCGAGCAGATGATCGACAGGCGGGCAGCCGAATAGGCAAAGATAGCAATGCCGGAGGCAGCCGGCACTCGGCTGTCTCCTGCTAGCGGCTCCTGCGGAGTAGGGCGCACCCATTGGTGACTGGTGCGTGCCTGACGAAGCTCTCCATTTCCGCTTCGACATAAATGCTTCACCTAGGGAACATCGCCGGCTCCGCGAAGTTGGACAGCCACGGAGGACGTGCACATGAACAGTGTCATCTATCTTATCGGCGTTATCGTTGTCGTGCTGGCGGTCCTCTCCTTCCTCGGTCTTCACTAGGTGGCCCCATGCAGCATGAAAACGATCAGGGCGGACAGCCCACCGATTTCGACAAGGCGAAAAGCGACGTTTCCGAAAGGCTTCGCCAGGAAAATGAGCGTGCCAGCGAGTTGCTTCACGACGCGCGTGACACGGTCACCCGCAAGGCTGGCGACTATGCATCTGAAGCCAGGGAGGTCATCTCCGACAAGGCGCAGGAAGCGCAGCGCGACATCGGATCGAGCCTGGCGGCGCTGGGCGGCGCACTGCGCGCGGCCAGTGATCACCTGGCCAACAACGATGAAAGGAACGCATCGAAGTTCGCATTGGATGCTGCCGGTGGCTTGGAGCGGCTTTCATCGTCATTGAAACAGAAGCCGTTCGGCCAGGTCCTGGAGGACGTGCAGTCCTTTGGCCGGCAAAATCCCGGTGTCCTGCTTGCCGGATCGGTATTGGCCGGATTGGCTCTCGGGCGGTTCATCAAGGCCTCGCCGCCGGCGGGTCCAGAATTTCAGGATGCGCCGGGAGACCTCAAATCCCACACCGATCAGGCACAGGGTTGGTCCGCTGATCGGTCGCAGGATTCTGGCGTCGTCGGCGATGATGGGGCCATGCAGAGCACGGAGCAGGACAGATGAACACCCAGGACAACCCAAGCCTTGCCGGGCTGATCACCGACTTGGCCCAGAATGTCACCACTTTGGTGCAAACCGAGGCCAGGCTGTTTCGGGCCGAGCTTTCTGAAAAGCTTGCCAAAGCCGGAGCAGGTGCCGCGGAAGTGCTGGGCGGCGCGATCTGCCTGCTCGCCGCGCTAATGGTGTTGCTGCAGGCACTCGTTATTGCACTGACGCGGGCAGGACTTGGCGCGGGGTGGTCTTCCCTGCTGGTCGGCGTGGTCGTGGCGGCCCTCGGCATTATCCTGCTGCGGACCGGGACGGCCAGCATGGCGCCTTCGGAACTTACCCCCGACCGCACCCAGGAACAGCTCAAGCGCGACGCGAGCGTGATCAAGGAACAGGTGAGATGACTGAGAAATCCGCAGCCGAACTTGAACGCGAGGCCGAGGCAGCCCGTGCCCGGGTGATGGAGACCGCCGAATCCATTCGAGGCAGGATGACGCCGGGACAATTGCTGGATGAGTTCACCGGGCTGTTCTCGGGAGGGGAGAGTTCGGCCATGCTCGCCAACCTCAGAACGCAGGTCCGAGACAATCCTTTGCCGGTCACCATGGTGGGAGCGGGTCTGGCTTGGCTGATGTTCGGCAGTGGTATCGCAGACACCGCCCGCGGTTCGGCTGGCTACTCAATGCCCTCGGCGCCGGGACGACATGATGAACGGGAACGTGGAGGCCTGGGCAGCACGCTTTCCGATGCCGCCGCATCTCTGTCATCAGCTGCCACCAGCGTCGGCGATACCGTTTCCAGCGCGGCAAGCAGCGCCGCGGAGGGTTTGACGGGCAGCACGGCCACTGCAAGATCGGTGACCGGCGACATGGCGGCGAAAGCCACCCGCTCCGCGCAAGATCTGTTGGAGAACCAGCCCTTGGCCATAGCGGCCGCGGGTCTCGCCATCGGCGCCGCCATAGGTGCAATGCTGCCCCATACCGCAACGGAGGATGAGCAGCTAGGCGCCTATGGCGACAAGCTTCGCGATACCGCCGAAACCATGCTCGACAGGGGTCTCGACGAGGCCAAGCAGGTCGCCGCCGAAGCCTATGGAACCATCAAGCAGGAAGCTGGCCGGCAACATATGGAAGCAGACACGATCGCCGATCAGCTCGGCGAGATCGTGAAGTCCACAGCAGACAAGACCGAGCATGCCGTGCGTGAACGGATTTCCGATCCATCTCAGCGTCAAACCTAGCTTGAATGGATCAACGATAATCGGTCTCTTCAGAAGGGTCGGCGTTGTCCGTCAAACGGTGAACCGCTCAATCATTTCAGAGCGTAGAGGTAGGCCGCGATATCGCGCGCCTGCTGCTCCGAAATTCGGGTCGATGGCATGGCCGTGCGCGGATTGATTTCCCTGGCAGATCGTATCCAGCGGATCAGGTTCTCTGGATTGTTGGCCAGCCCGCCGCCGATAAAGGTGCGGTCAGCAAGACTGGCGTCGAGGCGTGGACCGACCTGCCCTTGCGCGCCCGGCACGCCCGAAATCGTATGGCAGCCGGAACAACCATTCGCAGTCATGATCGGCATGGCGCGCGCAATGTCACCTCCCGTGGCCGCCTCCGCCTCGTGGCGGATGCGCGCCGCCTGATCGGACCACCAGGTCATTCCGGCCACGCCCGCAACGAGCAGCACCAGCGCGACGCTGGCGCCGGCAAGCAGCTTAGACAAGCTCGTAGGCATGCGCAGCCTCCCCCCTTCCGCTCGCCTTGATCCACAGCGCGGCCAGCAGCAGCGCTGCGCCGCCATAGATCAGTCCAGCGGGAACCCACATCACCAGCCCGGCAAGTTGCTGGTCTTCCAGGGGGCTCAAATTCCATAGTGCCGCACCCACCGCGTTCTGCGGGTACCAGAGCCGCGGCGAGAGCAGCAGGAGCACGCCAAGCAGGCCAGTGTGCAGCGAGGTGACGAAAAGATGCATCACTGCGGTCCCATAGGCATGCTGGCGGCCGGGACGCGGCAAGAGTACCCACCAGAACAGCAGCCCTGTTCCGAAGAAGCTCGCGTGCTGTGCATAGTGCATCACGCCGCGTTCGAGCGCGGCCTCGAACAACGCCGGAAGGTGCCAGATCCATATGGCCAGGCCGTGGGCAATGGTCGCGCTGAGCGGTCGAGTTACGAAAGACCAAACCGCATTCAGCCATCTGCCGTGCCCGGCCATTCCAAGAATGCGCCGGACCCCGGCGGGAAATCCCCACATCAAGGCCGCAGCCGGGCTGGCGGAGACCAGCAGCGGCGCCGCCACGGCCATCAGCAGTTCATGCTCGATCATATGCGCCGCAAAGATCTGCTCACCGAGTGCATGAATCGGGCTGACCAACGCGGCCGTCAACACGCCCCATCCGGCCGTGAACAGCAGAGCCTGGCGCAGCCGCAGAGTCCTGCCGCGGCTGCTGCGCCGCCAAAGCCGGCCAGCTCCAACGACATATATCAGGGCAAGCACGGCAAGTGGCAGGGTGATGGGCAGCGCGAGCGTCCACCCGGCCTCGGGTGCGCCGGCGCCGTAGCAGATGGAAGTAGAGAACAGCCCGTCCAGATTCATCGCACGCACTCATCCAGGATCAGCGCTGCGCTGCCTTGCATGAGGATCACAAGCGCAAACAGCAACGCCGACAGCATGCCGAGATTGGCGACGAAGCGCTCTGTGGCGCGCGTACGCTCCGGCTTGAATGCGGCACCGCCTCGCCGCTTCGCCCGCCACGACAGCGCCCCGCCGAGCAGCGACAACAAGACGAGCAGCAGCGCCACGGGAAGCACGACCGGCACCTGGCGATTGCATTGCCAGGGCACCAGCGCATAATTCAGCTGTGTCGAGACCGCCCACGCCAGCGGCCCTGACAGAAGACCACCCCAAGACGTTCCCAGGCGTAATGCACGCATCTCAGCCTAGCCTCGGCACCCAGTAGATGAGCAGATAGATCGGAATCCAGGTCAGGACCACGAAGTCCCAGTAGAAGACATTGTCGCCGACATCGCCGAAGCGACGGCCGCTATAGCCGTGGCGCGTGAACATCAGCACAGTCAGCACGATGGTGTCGCCGACATCGGTGATGAGATGGGTGGTGTGCAGCCCGAGCAGCACCCAGAGCATCGATCCATAGGCATTGGTGTCCCAATAGATGTTGAGGGCCGGGAATTCGAACCAGCGCACGACGAGCGGAGCGATGCCGAGCAGCGACATGACCATCAGCCCGATCCGCACCGGCACCATCGAACATTGCTTGGCATAGCGGTGGAGGATGTGGTTAGGCACTAGGCTGACGATGAACAAAATGGTGACGATCGTTCCGGGCCAATGGTTCGGGCGCGGTGCGCTGAGCGGCCAGTCTGGCCATGACTGCGCAAGGTAGAGATAAGCGCCGGCCGCCAGCGCGAAGCCCGTGCCTTCCAGCGCCATGAAACCCAGCGTGCCCCACCAGGTCGGGCTGCGCGGACCGTGCCCGAAGGTGGGCAGGCCAGAAAGATCGGCGGCGGCGCGCTGCTTCATTCCTCGTCCTCCGGATCGCCCTTGGGCCAGAACCATCCGATCAACGTGATGGCGATTGGCGCGGCGCCCCAGACGATCGCCCAGGGCGTGAAGATTGAATAGAGAAACGTGCCGCCGACGGCCAGCGCCGCTAAAAGCGGCCAGATCGAAGGGGCGGCCGATTTCTCGCGAATGTCGGGATGAGCTTCGGCCACGGTCGAGATGAGGAGTTCGCGCGCGTCGACGCGGAGCCCGGTCGCTACAGGGAGCGCCTCGCGCTCGGCCCAGAGCGGCTCGATATGAGTGACGATGGGAATGCGTGCGAAATTATAGCTCGGCGGCGGCGAGGATGTTGCCCACTCCAAGGTTCCTGCGTCCCACGGATTGTTGCCGGCCGAGGTGCCTTTCAACGCGCCATGCACAAGGTTGAAGGTGAACAGGACAAAGCTCAGGAAGAAGAGTAACGCCCCAGCCGAGATGAAAAGGTTGATGTTGCCCCAGCCAAGCTCGGCCGGATAGGTGTAGACACGTCGTGGCATGCCCCACAGGCCGACCAGATGCATCGGGAAAAAGGCTGCATTGAACCCGATGAAGGCCAGCCAGAAATGCCACCGCCCGAGGCGTTCGCTCATCATGCGGCCGGTGACCTTCGGGAACCAGAAATAAGCCGCGCCAAGCAGCGGGAACACCGAGCCGCCGATCAGCACGTAGTGGAAATGCGCGACGACGAAATAGGTGTCGTGGACCTGAAGATCCAGTGGCACCGAGGCGAGCATCACGCCGGTCAGCCCGCCGATGACGAAGATGAAGAAGAAGCCGAAGACGAACAGCAACGGAGTTCGGATCACCGGTCTGCCGTCCCATAATGTTGCCAGCCAGCAGAAGATCTGTACGCCGTTCGGGATGGCGATCATCATGCTGGATGCGGTGAAGAAGCTGGCGCCAAGCTTTGGCAGGCCGGTGGCGAACATGTGATGGACCCAAAGCCCGAACGAAAGGAAGCCGACCGCGATCAGCGACAGGACCAGCCCGAGATGACCGAATGTCGGTCGCCTGGCGAAAACAGGAATGATCGAGGACACCATGCCCGTCGCCGGCAGGAAGATGATGTAAACTTCCGGATGGCCGAAGAACCAGAAGAGGTGTTGGAACAGCAGAGCATCCCCACCTTCGGCCGGGTTGAAGA
>NZ_RZQE01000391.1:0-5764 GCF_004022955.1 Mesorhizobium sp. M7A.F.Ca.US.002.01.1.1
ATCACGTGCTCTTGATACTGCGGCAGGTCATCGGTGATGGTGAACCAGCCCGCCTTCGAACCGACGAAGATGTGCCCGGTTGGACGAATGGATGGATCGTCGACGAGCGTTCCCATGGCGACATGGACGTAGGCGCCGTCGCGCACGAGCGAATAAAGCAAGGAGCCGCACCGGCAGCAATGCGCGTTGTGGCCGCTTTGGTCGCCGAAGATCAGGAGTTTGTCCTCGCCTTCGGTGAGGACAAACTTTTCACGCTCGATACCGGCGAAAGGCTTGAATGCCGAACCGGTGGTGCGCCGGCAGTCCGAACAATGGCAATTCGCGGCATAGAGGAATTCGTCGGCCACCTCGTAGTGAACCGCGCCGCAAAAGCATTTTCCGGTGAGCTTGCTCGGCACTCTCTCCTCCATTGCTGTGGTGCGCAGGGGTATGTTCAGATGAGGCCAGGCCAGCCTCACCTGAATATGGGCATATCCTAGTCCAGGTCCGCCACGGCTTCGCCGGCACCGCCTTCGATGCGCTGCGACAACGAGGCTTCCATGAAATCGTCGAGGTCGCCATCGAGCACGCTCGACGGGCTGGTGCTCTCGACGCCGGTGCGGAGATCCTTCACCAACTGATAGGGCTGCAGCACATAGGAGCGGATCTGGTGGCCCCAGCCGATATCGCTCTTCGATGCTTCGGTGGCGTTTGCAACCGCCTCGCGCTTCTTCAGCTCTTCCTCGTAAAGGCGCGAGCGCAGCATCTCCCAGGCCTTGGCCTTGTTCTTGTGCTGCGAACGTTCGGCCTGGCAGGCGACCGCGATGCCAGTGGCCAGATGCGTGATGCGCACCGCCGAATCGGTGGTGTTGACGTGCTGGCCGCCCGAGCCGGACGAGCGATAAGTATCGATGCGGACGTCGGATTCGGAGACGTCGATCTCGATCGTGTCGTCGATGACCGGATAGACCCAGACGCTGGCGAAGGACGTATGCCGGCGCGCATTGCTGTCATAGGGCGAAATACGCACCAGGCGATGAACGCCCGATTCCGTCTTCATCCAGCCATAGGCGTTGTGGCCTTTGATCATCAACGTGGCGGACTTGATGCCGGCCTCTTCGCCGTCATGCATTTCCAGCACTTCGACTTTGAAACGGCGCCGCTCGGCCCAGCGCGTGTACATGCGCAGCAGCATCGAGGCCCAGTCCTGGCTTTCGGTGCCGCCGGCACCGGCATGGATTTCGAGATAGGTGTCGTTGGAGTCTGCTTCACCCGACAGCAGCGTCTCGACCTGGCGGGCCTTCGCTTCGCCTTGCATCGAGCGGATCGCGGCTTCCGCCTCGGCGATCACGCCCTCATCGCGCTCTTCCTCGCCGAGTTCGATCAGGCCGATATTGTCTTCCAGCGCCTGCGTCAGACCTTTCACCGAGGCGATGCCTTCTTCGAGGCTCTGGCGTTCGCGCATCAGCTTCTGCGCTTCCAGCGGCTCGTTCCAGAGGCTGGCGTCCTCGGCGCGCACATTGAGGTATTCAAGCCGCTTTATGGCTTGATCCCAGTCAAAGATGCCTCCTCAGCAGGGTTATCGCCTGCCTGATCTCGTCGACAATATTCTGCGTTTCCGCGCGCATGGCTGGCTGTTCTGTCCTGTTTGCTGAAATCGGTCGGCGCGATACATAGGCACGCCGCCGCCGGCTGTAAAGCAAAATGGGCCGGCCCAAGGCCAGCCCATCCGCCCCTGAAAATCGTCAGTAGAGGCCGCCGCCGCCGGACTGGATAGCCTGATTGGCCTGCGGCGACAGCGCGCCACCGGTGGCATTTGAGCCGTCGGCGCCCATGCCGATCACCCAATAGCTGTCGGCGGGACCGGTGCCCGGCTTGAAGGCTTCGATGATGGTGCCGGGATCGCCCGATGCGGCACGCATGCCGGTCTTGCGATTGATGGCGACCAGGTTCATGCCTTCCGGCACCTTGAAGTCGACATTGGGCGTGCCGTCCAGCGCCACTCGCATGAAGTCCTTGAAGATCGGGGCTGCGAGGCCGCCACCGGTGGCGCCATGGCCGAGGCCGCGCGGCGTGTCATAGCCCATGTAGAGGCCGACGACGAGGTTGGGCGTGTAACCGATGAACCAGGCGTCCTTTTCATCGTTGGTCGTTCCGGTCTTGCCGGCGATGTGACGGCCGAGTTCGCCGATGGTGGCGCCGGTGCCGCGCTGCACGACCCCTTCCATCATCGAGGTGATCTGGTAGGCGGTCATCGGGTCGAGCACCTGCTCGGAATTGTCGACCAGCTCCGGCTCCGGCTGGTTCTGCCATTCCTGCGCATTGCAACCCTGGCAGCCACGTTCGTCCTGCTTGAACACCGTCTTGCCGTAGCGGTCCTGGATGCGGTCGATGAGCGACGGTTTGATCGACTTGCCGCCATTGGCCATGATCGAATAGGCCGACACCATGCGCATCACGGTGGTTTCGCCGGAACCCAACGCCATTGGCAGATACGGTGCCAGATGGTCGTAGACACCGAAGCGCTCGGCATATTCGACCACCAGCTTCATCCCCATGTCATTGGCAAGCCGCACCGTCATCAGGTTGCGCGACTTCTCGATGCCGGAGCGCAGGGTCGCCGGACCGGCGACGGTGCCGTCATAGTTCTTCGGCGTCCAGCTCGTGTTGCCGCTCTGGATCGTGATCGGCCCGTCCATGATAACCGAGGCCGGCGTATAGCCATTGTCGAGCGCTGCCGAATAGACGATCGGCTTGAACGAGGAGCCCGGCTGGCGCATGGCTTGCGTGGCGCGGTTGAATTCGGACTGCGCATAGGAGAAGCCGCCGACCATGGCCAGCACGCGGCCGGTGTGCGGGTCCATGGCGATCAGGCCGCCCTCTACTTCGGGCACCTGGCGCAGGCTGTAGGTGCCCTCGGCACCATCGTTTTTCTGCACGAAGATGACGTCGCCCGGCTTCAACACCTCCGCCGGCGACTTGGCCTTGACGGTCTTGCCGGCGACCACATGGCGCATGGCAAAACCCATGTCCTCCTTGCTGATGGTGCCTTCGACGCGCTCCTTGACGATCTCGCCCGACGCCTGCCGTGCGGGCTGCAGGCCGATCGACAGGCCGGTCGCCGAACTGTCGAGCACGACGGCGAGCGACCATTCGGGAACATCCTCCAGTCCCTTGACGGCGCCAAGCGGCACGCCCCAGTCGCCCGAGACATCGATCGATGTCACCGGCCCGCGATAGCCGCGCAGCGTGTCGTATTTCATCAACCCGTTCTGCATCGATTTGCGGGCAATGAGCTGGATCTTCGGATCGAGCGTGGTGCGGACGGAGAGGCCGCCTTCGTAGAGTGCATTCTCGCCGTAGCGGGCGATGATCTGGCGGCGCACCTCTTCGGTGAAGTACTCGCCGGCGAACAGATAGGTGCCGCTGCGCCGCGGCGTCACGCCCAGCGGCTCAGCCTTGGCCTTGTTGCCTTCCTCACGCGTGACATAGCCGTTCTCGACCATCTGATCGATGACCCAGTTGCGGCGCTCGATCGCGCGATCGGCATGCTTGAAAGGGTGATAGTTGTTCGGCCCCTTGGGCAGGGAGGCCAGGTAGGCGGCCTCGGCCACGGACAGTTCGTTGACCGACTTGTCGAAATAGGTCAGCGCCGCACCGGCGACGCCATAGGCGCCGAAGCCGAAGAAGATTTCGTTGAGGTAGAGCTCGAGAATGCGATCCTTGGGATAGGCCTGCTCGATGCGGAAGGCGAGGATCATCTCCTTGATCTTGCGCTCGTAGGTCTGGTCCGAGGACAACAGGAAGTTCTTCGCCACCTGCTGGGTGATCGTCGAAGCGCCGACCTGGCGCCGGCCCGAGCCGAAATTCTGCAGGTTGACGATGATGGCGCGGCCGAGGCCGGTGACATCGATGCCCGGGTGATTGTAGAAATTCTTGTCTTCCGCCGACAGGAAGGCCGCCTTGACGCGGTCCGGAATGGCCTGGATCGGCAGATACAGGCGCCGTTCGCGCGCATATTCGGCCATCAGCGCGCCGTCGGACGCATGGATGCGGGTGGTCACCGGCGGCTCGTATTTGGCCAGCACCTCGTAGTCGGGCAGATCCTTCGACAAATGGCCGATGTAGATCGCAACGCCCGCCGCGACCAGAAGGGCCAGCGTCGTGCCGATGCCGAAAAAATAGCCAATGAGACGAATCATACCCGCTCCAGTCCTTGGTTCGGGAATTTCCTAAACGAAGCCGCCTTTCACGCAAGCTTTCGAGCCGGTCCCAATCCGTAATCGAAAACCCTTGTCGCCGCCATGTGGACAAAATACGGCAATGCCTGATTTCACGGCTGCTGGCCGGAAATAAAAGCACTGGGTGTTGTCGTCGCGCAACGCCGCCTCTGGTTGCAGGCGTCGCCGGTCATGTCAACCTCCGGTTCCCGATCCGGCCTTGGCCGACGCGAACAGCGCGACGGCGTTGGTTATGCTCTGGGCCGCCTTGCCGCGCCAGTCGGCGTTGAGCAACTGCGCCTCGTCCTTGGCGTTCGAGAGATAACCGAGTTCGACCAGCACCGACGGCACATCGGGTGCCTTGAGCACCTTGAAACCCGCGGAGCGCTGCGGATTGTTGATAAGACCGACGCTGGTCGACAACTGGCCAACCAGCGTGTGGGCGAAACTCATCGAGAAATTGTGTGTTTCGCGGCGGATCAGGTCGATCAGGATGTCGGTGACTTCCTTGTTGTCGTTCTTGATTTCCATGCCGGCGAACTGGTCGGAGAGGTTCTCACGGTCGGCAAGCGCCTGCGCCTCGGGGTCCGAAGCCTTGTCGGAGACGGTATAGACGGTGGCGCCGCGAATGCCCTTGACGCTGATCGTGTCGGCATGGATCGAAATAAGCAGGTCGGCCTCATGCTGACGGGCAATGCGCACGCGGTCGTCCAGACGCAGGAATTCGTCTGTGTCGCGCGTCATGAACACATCGTAATTGCCGACGGCCGCGAGTTTGTCGCGCAGCTCCGTGGCGAAGGCCAGCGTGACGTTTTTTTCGATGGTGCCGTTCAGGCCCTCGGCACCGCCGTCGATGCCGCCATGGCCGGGGTCGATGACGACGGTGAACCGATGGCCCGGATTGGAGACCGGCCCGGTGCCGACCCGCCCTCCCTTGTCGGTCGAAACGGTCGATCCGGTGGTCAGCGCCTGATTGGCAAGTGCGGCATCGAACTCGCGTTCGGATGCCGCCGACATATCGATGGCAATGCGGTAGCCGGTTCCGTCCTCGTTCTTGAGCACGTCGAGCTTGTCGACGGCAAAGGGTCCCTTGCCGGTGAGGATCAGACGCGAAACGCCCTCGCCGAGTTCGCCCAGGCGCACGCCCTTGACCAGGCCCCGCGCCTTCAAATCCTTGGCATCCACGGCGAATCTCGTATTCGCGAGATCGATGACAAGACGGTTGGGACCACGCAGCAGGAACCATTTGATATCGGGTTCGCGGTCGAAATCCATGACGATGCGCATCTTGGTGGCATCGCCGGCCATCTTGTAGCCTTTTGCCACGAGCGGAGCGTCGGCGGCACTGGCATTTGAAGACAAGACGGATGAGGCCGCCAGCAGCAGCAAGAGGCAGAAAGAGGCCAGGATCCGGCCGCCGACACGACATCCCTTGTCTGTGAAGTCCGCCAATCCCATCTCTCTTGCAGTCGCTCCCGGTTTGGCGCCCGGCGCCCGGTCGTTTCGTCGAAATGCCGGTTAGGCCGCGAACTCGATTAACGATTGGTATCCAGAGAAGGTTAACC
>NZ_RZQE01000392.1:0-5751 GCF_004022955.1 Mesorhizobium sp. M7A.F.Ca.US.002.01.1.1
CCGGGGAGTGTGTCATGACCAAATCGAAACTGCTGCTGGCAGGCCTGCTTGCCCTCGTCCTGGTACCCGTTGCCGCCTTTGCGCAGGCGCTGCCCGACCTCGGCGGCAAAAAGGTGGTGGTTGTGACCGAAAACGCCTATCCGCCGCTGCAGTTCATCGATGCCAAGACCGGCAAGCAGATCGGCTGGGAATATGATGCGATGAACGAGATCGCCAAGCGGCTGAATTTCGCCGTCGAGTACCAGAACACATCCTGGGACGCGATGATCCAGGCGGTTTCCGACAACCAGTACAACATCGGCATGACCGGCATCACCATCAAGGACGACCGCAAGGAGAAGGTCGATTTCTCCGACCCCTATATGCGCTCGGAACAGTTCATGCTGGTGCGCGGCGATGAAAGCCGTTTCACCGACGCCAAGACCTTCGGCGCCTTCAAGGATGGGCTGATCGGCGCGCAGGCCGGTACCACGCCCTTCTACACCGCCGTCTACAGCGTGCTCGACGGCAATGAGCAGAACCCGCGCATCAAGCTGTTCGAGACCTTCGGCGCCACGGTGCAGGCTCTGAAATCCGGCGACGTTGACGTCGTCTTGACCGACGGCACCGCCGGCAAGGGCTATGTCGACGCCTCCGAGGGCAAACTGAAGCTGATCGGCGGGCCGCTCGGCACCGAGGATTTCGGCTTCATCTTCCCGAAGGGTTCCGACCTGGTGAAGCCGGTCAATGCGGCGATTGCGGCGTTGAAGGCGGACGGGACGTTCGATGCGCTGAACAAGAAGTGGTTTCTTGATTACAAGATGGGGCAGTGATTTCGCACTGACTTCGCGCTTGAACGCCCCCCTCTGCCCTGCCGGGCATCTCCCCCTCAAGAGGGGAGATTGGCTGTTTTTTCCGCTTTCGCCAATCACCAAAGTTGTAAAAAGAGTGCCGTCGACGAAGCTGCCAATCTCCCCTCTTGAGGGGGAGATGGCCGGCAGGCCAGAGGGGGCTGCCTTGGCGCAATCCTTTTGATGCCTCCCGCCTCTTCCTCCAAAGCCGACTTCCCCTGGTGGCTCGTCGTGGCCGTGACCATCGCGATCGCGGTGGCCGTCTTCGTCGCCACCAGCAATCTCTATGCCCAGGTATTCGCCACGGTCGCCAAGGGTATCGGCGTCACCATCTTCGTCACCGTGATCGCCTTCGTGCTGGCGTCGGCCATCGGTCTCGGCATCGCGCTGATGGGAATGTCGGGTTCGCGCTGGCTGCGCCAGATCGCGCGCTTCTATGTCGAGATCATCCGCGGCGTGCCGATCCTGGTGCTGTTGTTCTGGATCGCCTTTGCCGGCGCGCCGGCCTTCGTCGCGGCCTGGAACGCGCTGACCGCGCCGCTGCAAAGCGCCGGCCTGTTCGGCGAGCTTTTGGTGCGCGACGTGTCGCTGTTGTGGCGCGCCATCATGGCGCTGACCATCGGCTATTCGGCTTTCATCTCGGAGGTTTTCCGGGCCGGCATCCAGGCGGTGGAGAAGGGCCAGATCGAAGCGGCGAAGGCGCTCGGGCTGACCCGCGCGCAGCGTTTCCGGCTCATCGTGTTTCCACAGGCGATCCGCACCATCCTGCCGCCCCTCGGCAATGATTTCGTCGCCCTGGTCAAGGATTCCTCGCTGGTCTCGGTGCTCGGCGTTGCCGACATCACGCAGATGGGCAAGGTCTACGCCGCCGGCTCCTTTCGCTTCTTCGAGACCTATTCGATAACAGCCTACATCTACCTCATCCTGACCGTCGGCCTGTCGCTGGCGCTCAGGGCGCTGGAACGGCGGCTGCGCCGCCAGCACGAGGAATAGTTTTTCGGCCAAGGCAGCGCTACGATCCCCGAGCATTCCCGTTGAGGAGGTCCCATGATCGTCGACAAAGCCAATGCGGCGCTGGATTCCGTCTATACGGCCGACACGCCGGAAGCGCTTGAAGAGGCCTATGCCGCATGGGCCGCGACCTATGACAGCGAGACCGCCTCGCTCGGCTACCTCCTGCCTTTCCTGATCACCGCCTGGGTGGCGCGCCATGTGCCGGCGGACGATGGCCCCTTGCTCGATGCCGGCTGCGGCACCGGCCTGTCGGGACCGTCGCTGAATGCGCTCGGCTACCGCGACATTGCGGGGCTCGACCTCTCGGACGATATGCTGAAGATCGCCGGCAGCCGCAATGCCTACAGCGAACTGAAGCAGGCAATGCTGGGCGGTCCGCTGCCGTGGCCGGACGGGTATTTCCGCGCCTTCTTCTCGACAGGCGTGTTCACCATCAGCCATGCGCCGGCGACAGGCCTGCACGAACTGGTGCGCATCACCCGCAAGGGCGGCCATGCGATCTTCACCGTGCGCGACCGGGTGTTCGAGAGCGGCGGCTTCCAGGCGGTGTTCGATGAGTTGGAGCAGACTGGGAAATGGCGGCCGGTCGAGGAAAGCCCGTGGTTCCGCTGCTATGCGATCGCCGAGCCGGATGCGCTGGTGAAGACTTTTGTGTTTGAAGTGATCTGAGCGGCGCGTTCTCCGATCTTGGCTTCCTTCCTCTCCCCCTGAAGGTGTGGAAGTGAGGACGAGGAACCCGAGTTCTGCGAAGGCAGCTTCCAATTGCCGAAAACCCAAAACATTGATATGAGCCACGCCATGGAAGAGCTTTTTGGCGATCCGGCCTACAAGGGGTTCGTGCTGCAGGACAGAAAACGCCTGCCGTCGCGCTTCTCCGCGCGCGTGTCCGGGGCGCTGACCAGCCGACTACCCTAGGCCGACCCATCGGGGTCGTTTCGCCGGGCCGGAGGTCCGGCACCTGCTCTTTCCCATTCTCATATCGACGGATTTACGCACATGAGCGCACCGCGCACCCTCTACGACAAGATTTTCGACGACCATGTCGTCGATCGCCAGGACGACGGCACCTGCCTGCTCTACATCGACCGCCACCTGGTCCATGAAGTGACCAGCCCGCAGGCCTTCGAAGGCCTGCGCATGACCGGCCGTAAAGTCCGGCATCCGGAAAAGACGCTGGCCGTGGTCGATCACAATGTCTCGACTTCGCCCGAGCGCAAGTTCGGCATCAAGAACGAGGAAAGCCGCATCCAGGTCGAGGCGCTGGCCAAGAACGCCAGGGATTTCGGCGTCGAATATTATTCCGAGAAGGATATCCGCCAGGGCATCGTCCACATCATCGGTCCGGAGCAGGGCTTTACACTGCCCGGCATGACCATCGTCTGCGGCGACAGCCACACCTCGACGCACGGCGCTTTCGGCGCGCTGGCGCATGGCATCGGCACATCCGAGGTCGAGCATGTTCTGGCGACGCAGACGCTGATCCAGCGCAAGGCCAAGAACATGCTGGTGCGTGTCGACGGCCAATTGCCGGAAGGTGTCACCGCCAAGGACATCATCCTGGCCATCATCGGCGAGATCGGCACTGCCGGTGGCACCGGCTATGTCATCGAATATGCCGGCGAGGCGATCCGTGCGCTGTCGATGGAGGGCCGCATGACGATCTGCAACATGTCGATCGAAGGCGGCGCGCGCGCCGGCCTGATCGCCGCGGACGAGACGACCTTCGCCTATGTCAAGGACAAGCCGCGCGCGCCGAAGGGCGCGGCCTGGGATGCGGCACTCGAATACTGGAAGACGCTACAGTCCGACGAGGGCGCGCATTTCGACAAGGTGATCGTGCTCGACGCGGCCAAGCTGCCGCCGATCGTCTCCTGGGGCTCCTCGCCCGAGGATGTCGTGTCGGTGCAAGGCATCGTGCCGAACCCGGACGACATCACCGATGAGAACAAGCGCACCTCCAAGCAGCGTGCGCTCGACTATATGGGTCTGACGCCGGGCACCAGGATCACCGACATCACGCTCGACCGCGTCTTCATCGGTTCCTGCACCAATGGCCGCATCGAGGATCTGCGCGCCGTCGCCAAGGTGGTCGAAGGCAAGACGGTCAGCCCGCATGTCGATGCGATGATCGTGCCGGGCTCCGGCCTGGTCAAGGAACAGGCGGAAGCCGAAGGCCTCGACAAGATCTTTGTCGCCGCCGGTTTCGATTGGCGCGAGCCGGGCTGCTCGATGTGCCTGGCCATGAACGACGACCGGCTGAAGCCGCATGAACGCTGCGCCTCGACTTCGAACCGCAATTTCGAGGGCCGGCAAGGCTTCAAGGGCCGCACCCATCTGGTGTCGCCGGCGATGGCGGCCGCGGCGGCGATCGCCGGCCACTTCGTTGACATCCGCGAGTGGAAGTAGTCCGGACTTGAACGGAACCCGAGCCGCACCCGGCTCGGGTCAACGCTTCCCGTCACGGCGGACGAGTTCGTGGAACTCCTCGCGGCGTCCGGGCTGTTCGGCCGCGACCACAAGCGCAAGCTGTTGTTCCTCGAAGAGCTTGAACCATTCGTCCCATTCGACGAGTTCATAGCCTCCCGCATTGAGCGGCCGTTCAGGCTGGTCCTGATCCTGATAGGCGTGCTGGCCGAAGACCAGCCTCAACATGGGCTGCGTCCCCGCTTCGGGCGAGATGTCGACGATTGCGGGAAAGCCGGCGCGCCCGGCAGCCCACGAGCGGATCGCATCGTGGTCGGTCAGTGTGATTGTGTCGGCCATCGGTCGCTCCAGATTGTCAACGAAGGAACGCTGACCGGAGACGGCGGTTCCCTGACATTATTTTGAGATGGCGGTCCTGCTTGCGGCGAGGCTTAACCGCTTGTTTGGGCTTGCCCTCTAAGCTCTTCCCCGACGTAAGCGAGGGGAAGTCATAGTCGTTTGGACACGGGTCTGCTCATAGCGCTGCTCAACCCGACGATCGCGCTGGCGCTCGGCGCGGCGTTCCTCGTGCTATGGTCCTATCAGCGCCACCGCCCCTATCTGGCCGTGCTGGCGCTCAGCTACAGTCTCTCGGCGGTGGGCTTCCTGCTTCAGTATTTCACCTTGCCGATCGGCATGCCGCTGACCAAGCTGGTGTCGAACATCTGCTTCAGCATCGCCGGCTGCTGCCTGGCCGGCGCCATCGTCCACCGCTATGGCCGCAAGGTGCCCTATGTGGGGATCGGCGCGCTGGCCTGTGGGGGACTGGCGTCGTTCTGCTGGTTCCTGTTCATCGCGCCGGATCTCACCTGGCGCATCCTGGCGATGAACTTCGCTTTCGGCGGTATCAGCCTTCTGGTTGCCGCCGAACTGCGCCCGGTGCGCAACAACGGCCCGACCGAGAAAATCCTGTTCGTGCTGTCGCTGCTGTCGGGCGTCAACTTCTTCGTGCGCACCCTTATCGTCGTCATCGCGCACGGGCCCTTCACGAGCTATGACGGGTTCTATGGCTCGTCCTACTGGACGACGGCGCTGCTGTCGCACGCGCTGCTGTCGCTGCTTATCGCGCTGTGCCTGTTTTCCGCCGCGGCACTCGACGTGTTGAAGGCGTTGAAGGCCGAGACCTTTACCGACCCCCTGTCGGGCCTGCTCAACCGGCGTGGCTTCGAGGAGCGCGGCATGCTGCTCTTGCGGCACTGCGCCTCGGCGCGGTTCCCGGTCGCGTTGGTGCTGGCCGACCTCGATCATTTCAAGGCGCTCAACGATGTGCATGGGCATGGGGCGGGCGATCGCGTGATTGCCGATTTCGCCGCCAAGCTTCGGTCGGCGGCCGGCGCGCGCGGTGTTGCCGGGCGTATCGGCGGCGAGGAATTCGCGGTGCTGCTGCCACTCAGCGATCTTGCCGCGGCACGGCTGTTCGCCGAAGCGGTGCGCACGGTCTATT
>NZ_RZQE01000393.1:0-5744 GCF_004022955.1 Mesorhizobium sp. M7A.F.Ca.US.002.01.1.1
CCCCAGCATCCCCTTGAGGCATATGGTCCAATGCATCGGCGATCAGCCCTCAACCGTTCTGTTACGAGGTCGGCCTCGCGGTGGCCTGTCCGTTCTTCTGCACGATCTTCATCGTTTGCGCCCATTGACGCGATCCTCAATCTGGTAGCACCCCCCGCTGCCGCTATCTATCAGTTGGACATTTCACGCGCTCGGAACGCGCCCGAGTTGGGCGACAGCCGCTTGTAGGCGGACCGTGCGTTCCGCAGGATCCATTGCGGCGCAAGGAGCGTCGGCACTGCGCGGGTCCAATAGTGCGGCATTCCATGGTAACGGCCGTACAGGTACCTGATCGCTGCGCTCACCGCGATGGTCCGTCCCGCCGCAGTTTTAGCGTTGTTCAACCGCGCCATCACGTGCGTATCAAATATCCGGCGGCGAAACGCTTCGCACACAGCGGGTGTGTCCGCGAACAACGCGAAAGCAATCTGATCATAGGCGGCAACGTCGATCTTCAGGCGATCCAGCCATCCGAACTTGATATTGAACTGGTCGTTGCCCGACCGATAGCCGACACAAGGTTCTTGGACCACGCCCCATTTTCCAAACCGTTCGACAACACGGCCGATGATATAAACTTGGACGTAGTAATTCTTGAATTCCGAGACATTAGGCTCGGATGCGATCTCATTCCATTTGGCACGGTCTATCACCAGGGCGGACATGAAGCCCAGCAGATCACCCATCGTCGCGAACAGCGTACCGGCATCGGCGATCAGTTGTGTAGGCGGGATCCGACGGATGCCGGTCCGGCGCGTCATCGTCACGTCATAGTCGATCACGCCTAGCGTTAGACCGGTTACGCCGGGCCAACGCCGGATCGCTTCCAGCACCCGTGCTAGCCCGCCCGGTTCCAGATGGTCGTCGTCGCCCATCAGCCAGATGTAATCGCCCTTCGCCGCCTCCACGACCGCCAGGAAATTGCCGTCCACTCCCAAGTTCTTCGGCTGGGAAAGCAAGGTGTAGTGCTTGATGCGACCCTTATAGCCTTCGGCCACGGCGACCGTATTGTCCGGTGAAGCATCATCGCTGACCACGACCTCGATCTCGTCCTCCAAAGCTTGGGCGATGATGCTGTCTAACAATTCCGCCAGCATGGACGAGCGGTTGTAAGTCGGGATGCAGATCGAAATGGTCGGCATGGGTTTCGGTCTGCGGCCAGGATCGGTGGTTACACGGCGAGGCCGGCGCGCGCGATGAGCGGCTGCCACCAATGCTCGCAAGTCGTTCTCGTCCATCGTGCTCTCCTGGAGGTCAATCCGAAGACTGGCCGCCGGTCAATCGCCGAACTCCCCGAAATCGGCGTCGACCTGAATCATGAGTTCGAGGTATTTCCACGCTATCCACCGCCAGGAATAACTGCTCGCCCTGGCGTTCCCCTTGGTCACCAAACGCTGCCGCAAGTCTGGGGCTAGCATCAACAGGCGGATGGCTTCGGCCCATGACTGGACGTCGTCGGGATCGGCATAAAGGGCCGAATCCCCGCAGATTTCGGGAAGACATGGCGAGGTCGAGGCCACGACCGGGCAGCCCGAAGCCATCGCCTCGACCGCCGGCAGCCCGAAGCCCTCGATCCGTGACGGGAACAGGAAGCACAGGGCGCCTTCGAGCGCCTTCTTGAAGTCGTCGTCCCCTATGCGGCCAGGAAGGACGATGTTTCCGGGCATTTGCGGGATGTACCTCAGGAGCGTGGCCTCGTCGACATCGCCTGGCATCCACAGGTCAAGACCCATCGCGTCGAGGTGTGGGGCCAGCCTGGCGAGAAGCCCCATGTTCTTATATTCCTGGTCCCGCCTCCCCAAGCAGAGGACATACGGCCTGCTCCGGTCGACGGCCAGAGTTGATCTCGCCGCATCCCACCGGTTCGCATGGTCGCTGCCGTTGTAGGTGACGACGATGTTTTCTTCTGGCGCGATTCCGAACTTGATCAGATGGCTGCGTGAGAGTTGCGAGACGGTCGTGATGCGGGCGGCCTGCCTGCCAAGTGCCGGCAGGATCAAGCGGTGCGCCCAGCGGAATCCTCGCGCGTAGCTCGACGGCATGAGCCTTGTGTGCATGTCATGGATACACGCGATCTGGCGCCTCAGCGCGACGGGAGCGAGATTGCAGAAGCTCAGCAATCCTCCAGGCACATGCCAGGGCAACTGCGCCTGCACCCAAAATTGCGGCAGTCGCGGCCTGCTGAATTCAGGAACGACCCGGACGGGGATGGCATCGAGGCGCAAAGGTTCCGAAAGCGGACGCGGCACCACGAGATCAATCTCCAGGTCGCGACCGAGCGGATGCCCTTCTGAAATGAGGGCGTCGAGAGCCAAGGTGACCTCGCGGGCGTAACGGGCCACACCGGTTGGCCGAAGCGTCGTGAAGTCTCCATTTATCGTCCAGCGCCGTCTCGGCGCTTCCCGGTCCGCGCACACCGCAGCGGGATGGCCGATCAGGAAGTCGGCGCCGGCGACAGCGGATCTGGCCAAGGGCGTGTCGGCACGGTGTCTGTTCGCCGGCCAGGCCGATCTTGGTTGCGGCGACTCCCTCGTATCGAACCCGAGCTTGGCCATGTCCAGCTTCCCCGACCTTCCGGCACCCTAGGCAGACTAGCATTCCCAGGAACACCAAGGCCCTTAAACGTTCGAGGTAGGTACGCTGTCCGACGTCGCCAATCCGGATGATTGCCACTTAGCCGAATGACCCGATGGCCATGGTGACCTGGCGTCTTGACGGTTCCACACTGAAAGTTCCAAGGGGGGACGACATGGCGCGACGTTGGACGATCAATGGGCGGTTTCTTTCGCAGCCGACAACAGGCGTTCAGCGTTACGCGCGCGAGGTCGTGCGCGCTCTCGACACCTTGTTGGCCGAGCAGAACCCGCTGACCCGCGGCCTCGAGCTTGCACTGCTCCACCCTCCAGGGTCCGGAGACTTCCCCCTGGCTTGCATCGAGCGTCGGGAGATCGGCGGCATGAACGGGCATGCCTGGGAACAGGTGCAGCTCCCCTCATCCCTGGATGGCAGCGGACTGCTCAGCCTCTGCAACACAGGGCCGCTGCTTTCCCGCAAGCATATCGTCTGCGTCCATGATGCTAACGTCTGGAATGCCCCGCAGAGCTATTCATTTGCCTTTAGACTTCTTTACAGGAATCTGTTGCCCGCCCTCGGCAAGACGGCGTGCGGTATTTCGACCGTTTCCAACTACTCCTTGGATGAACTGGTTCGCCGCGACGTCATCCCGGCAGAACGGGCTTTCGTGGCGCCGAACGGCCATGAGCATGCCTTGCGGTGGGAGCCTGAACACTCAGCACAGACGCGGCTGGCGGCCTCGCGGGAAACCGTTGTCCTGATCGGCAGTGCCGCACCTCACAAGAATCTGGATCTCCTCCTAAACATGGCTGATCGTCTTGGCGAAGCCGGACTCAGAATCGCGATTGTCGGCATGTCGGATTCGCGCGTCTTTAGGTCAGGATCCGCCAGGACCGAAGCGCGAAACATCCACTGGCTCGGCCGCATTTCGGATGGCGAGTTGGCGGCCCTCCTCGGGGACTCGCTATGCCTGGCTTTCCCCTCGCTCACCGAGGGCTTCGGTCTCCCAGCCCTCGAGGCGATGGCCGTCGGCTGTCCTGTCGTGGTTTCAGACCGCGCCAGCCTGCCTGAAGTCTGTGGCAATGCAGCGCTGTTTGCATCCCCAGACGACCAGGACGCATGGTTCGACAGTTTCGTGCAGCTTCGCACTTCTCAGGCCCTGCGCGCTCAGATGATGGGCAAGGGAAAGGCGAGAGCCGCGGAATACAGCTGGAGGGCGACGGGCCTGCGTTATCTCCAGGCGATGGCGGCCGCAGACGGCGTCGATACGGAAACGAAGATCGTCAGGGCTCCCGAATTCACATGATCTCGTGAAGTGCCTGGACGGCGTCTAGCGATTCCAGGATCGCGCGGTCGAAGTTCTCTTCTGAAAAACGTCCTGCATTTCTGGCGCAAGCGCGCGGCGCAATGGCATGGCTATTCTCTTCGAACCGTTCCACTGCCTGCTTGAGGTGATCGACCGTTTGAGCCTTGAACAGCACTCCTGTCGGCTCGGAGGATGATCCTAGCCGCTGTACGATGTCGACGGCGCCGCCGCGACCGAAGGCGACCAGCGGCGTCCCGCAGGCCTGTGCCTCGGCCAGCGCTATGCCGAAATCCTCGCAGCCCGCAAACACCATCGCCTTCGCCCGCGCCAGGGTGTCCACATAGTCTTTCCGGGGCAGGTAGCCCGAGAAGGTGACGTTGGGACCGGCAAGCGCCCGCAAGCAGGCTGATTGCTGCCCTTCGCCAACGATGACCAGTCGCCGCGACGGCATTTCGTTGAAGGCCCGGATGACAAGGTCGGTGCGTTTGTAGGGGGCGAGGAAGGACGCTGAAACGTAGTAATCGTCCTTATCCTCCACACAAGGCAATTCGCCCAGTGTGACCGGGGGGAAAACGACGCGCGCCTGGCGCCCGTAAATGTGCTGGATACGGGAGCGGACATAATTCGAGTTCGCCAGCATCAGGTCCGGACCGTGCGCGGTTCTCGTATCCCATGTCCTCAGGCGATGGAGCATGTAGCGATAGAGCATTCCCTTGGGGCCGAAACCAAGCCGTCCCTGCTGAAGATAGGAAAATTGTTCATCCCAGGCGTAGCGGACGGGACTGTGCACATAACACAGATGCGGCTGGTCCGGCCTGGTGATGACGCCGCGCGAGAAGGCGGCCGACGACGAGATCACCGCGTCGTAGCCCGTCACGTCGAATTGCTCGATCAGAAAGGGACAGAAAAAGAAGAGGGATCGATAGAATTTATGGACCATCGGTATCCGGTTGGCCGCAGACGTATGGAATTCCACGTCGTGGAAATATTGCTCCTTCACCTCTTGTGGCAGGAAATCGAAAAGCGTGAAGACCTCGGCGTTGGGGAACTGCTTGCAGATTTGCGCAAGAACCCTTTCCCCTCCCCGGAAATTCGGGCACCAGTCATGAACGACCGCTATCCTGGCATTGCTGTCGAAGCCGGGCCCCGGCGCGGCCGGCAATTCTTCGATGGATACATCGATCTTGGCAGCGACGGCCAAATCGGAAGAGCGTTCGTGGAGCATGGTTCCCCCTAGCCTCATAAGGCTGGCAGTCTCCATTCCATGTCGTTGCTCCGGCAAGCTGTCCGATCGGCTACACACCGCTACGGGCGCATGGCCATCTAATACTTGCGGATGTGGTCCGTCACCGGGATACTCCGAAAGCCTGTGTCCGGCGGTAGGCCAGGCTCCTCCCGTCTCCTTTTATGCAGGCTGTGTCGGTCCACTCGTCGGTCTAGGTTTCGGCGGAACCGAAGCTGGATCGAGCATGAGACTCATAGTGATCATCCCGACGCTTGGCCGCAGCGGACAGGTCGGGCGTTTGCTTGGATATTTGGGCGGCCAGACGAGGCTTCCTGATGAGGTCATAGTGTCGGCGCCCGACGCCTCGCATGTCGACCTGCCGGAAAGCTGTCCTTTCCAGGTGTCACTCGTTTTCGGACCGAAAGGACTGGCTGCCCAGCGGAACAGGGCTCTCGTACCTTCCCTGGGGCGCTTCGACATCATCACGTTCTTCGACGATGATTTCGTTCCGTCCGCCGAATATCTGCAGCAGGTCGAGAAAGCTTTCGTGGAAAATGACGGATGGGCGGTGGTGATGGGCACGGTCGTCAGGGACGGTGC
>NZ_RZQE01000394.1:0-5732 GCF_004022955.1 Mesorhizobium sp. M7A.F.Ca.US.002.01.1.1
ATTCCTACAAGCGCCTGGTGCCGGGTTACGAAGCGCCGGTTCTGCTCGCCTATTCGGCGCGCAACCGCTCGGCGTCCTGCCGTATCCCGTTCGGCTCGTCGCCGAAGGCCAAGCGCGTCGAGGTCCGCTTCCCCGATCCGGGCGCGAACCCCTACCTCGCCTTCTCAGCGCTGCTGATGGCCGGCCTCGACGGCATCAAGAACAAGATCCATCCCGGCCAGCCGATGGACAAGGATCTCTACGACCTGCCGCCGAAGGAGCTGAAGAAGATCCCGACCGTCTGCGGCTCGCTGCGTGAAGCCCTGCAGAGCCTCGACAAGGACCGCGGCTTCCTGAAAGCCGGCGGCGTCTTCGATGACGACCAGATCGACAGCTACATCGAGCTGAAGATGGCCGAAGTGATGCGCTTCGAAATGACCCCGCATCCGGTCGAGTACGACATGTACTACTCCGTCTGAGATTCAATCTCGGTCCAAGATTAGCTATAATGCTCAAGCCCTTGAAAGACGTCCCTCTTTCAAGGGCTTTTTGCTGCGCTCCAATAGGATTGCCAGCCGACCGGCATGCCTCGCCTGCACGGCAGCCGCGCATGGACAGCCGTATCCGCCTTTCGTCTTCGACGATCATAGGATGCCCGGATTCTTGGACCTACGGTCCATCGGAGCGGCCGGCTTTTGAGCGCGTCGCTTCAATCACAACTCGGCGGTGTTCAGTAAATGATCAAGGGAGGCGGTTCGGCCGCCAACGTCGGAGCCAGGAGCGAGCGGAGCACTGTCTCAGGCTACAGTGACCGCTCGTCCGGCGCCCACGCCAATGCCGCCGTTCAAGAAAACCCCGCCCGTCCGAACAGCATTGCGTGACGTAACCCCAAGGCCCGCGAATACGCATGCCGTAGCGTGATCTGTCAACGCCACCAGCCGGGTGGCGAATGACCGATTCCGTTGTATGAACAGATGCTTATGGAAGATCCATCGCCCCGGACAAGGGCTGGAAAAGGCGGTTTTCCGGGCTTTCTGGCGAGTGATCGCCGCAGACTCGCACGGCTGCGGCCGGAACTCACGGGCGATTAGCGACCGCCGGAACTGCCTGACTTTTTCTGGGTATGTTTTACCGGGAATGCAGTCCGCCGGGTAACGGCCAAAAAAGAACCCCGGCGCGAAACGCCGGGGTCCTCTTGTCATACAGTCCGAAACACTTACGCGGCGGCTGAAACCTGAGCGCTTGCCGGAACCGAGGCGATCGTCTTCAGGATTTGCGAGGCGATCTGGTAGGGGTCGCCCTGCGAGTTCGGACGGCGGTCTTCCAGATAACCCTTATAGTCGCTCTTGATGAAGGAATGCGGCACGCGGATCGAGGCGCCACGGTCGGCAATGCCATAGCTGAACCGGTTCCACGGCGCGGTCTCGTGCTTGCCGGTCAAACGCTTGTCGTTGTCCGGGCCGTAGACGGCGATGTGATCCATCAGGTTCTTGTCGAAGGCCGCCATCAGCGCTTCGAAATAGGCTTTGCCGCCGACTTCGCGCATATAGGCGGTCGAGAAGTTGGCGTGCATGCCAGAGCCGTTCCAGTCTGTGTCTCCGAGCGGCTTGCAGTGGTATTCGATGTCGATGCCGTATTTCTCGGTCAGGCGCTGCAGGAGGTAGCGGGCCATCCACATCTGGTCGGCGGCCTTCTTGGAGCCCTTGCCGAAAATCTGGAATTCCCATTGGCCTTTGGCCACTTCGGCGTTGATGCCTTCGTGGTTGATGCCGGCGGCGAGGCAGAGGTCGAGATGCTCCTCGACGATCTGACGCGCGACGGAGCCGACATTGGAATAGCCGACGCCGGTGTAGTACGGGCCCTGGGGTGCGGGATAGCCGCTCTCGGGGAAGCCGAGCGGGCGACCGTCCTTGTAGAAGAAATATTCCTGCTCGAAGCCGAACCAGGCGCCCTCGTCATCGAGGATGGTGGCGCGCTTGTTTGAGGCATGCGGCGTGACACCATCGGGCATCATGACTTCGCACATGACCAGCACGCCGTTGGTGCGGGCGGGATCCGGATAGACCGCAACCGGCTTCAGCACGCAATCGGAGCTGTGCCCTTCGGCCTGCTGGGTCGAGGAACCATCGAAGCCCCACAGCGGCAGCTGCTCGAGTTCAGGGAATTCGGCGAATTCCTTGATCTGCGTCTTGCCGCGAAGGTTGGGGACCGGGGTATATCCATCGAGCCAGATATACTCGAGCTTGTATTTCGTCATTCTAGCCTCTCGTTGCTTGATCACCGAACACTGAACGGCGTCGACATGCGTCTGCCGTCAGCAGCTGGCCTGCCGCACACTTAAAATGCAATTCGTGTGCCATTCTTGGTCCGGAGGGTGCGACAAAATTGACGCGGCATCCACCGGAAGTCGGTGAGCCGCCTAAGCAATGCGCCCGGATCCATCACGGTCCTTATTTGCACAAATAGTGTGCAAATGCTGATCTTTTCATAGGCATATTGCCTAACTTGATTGCAGACCTTATCTTCGGGCCAAGTTGAATCGAAAAGGTTCGGCGGAAGAAAGGAACCCGGCAATGGAAGTCATTTCCACACGACCGTCGGCCAAAATTTTGATGTTCCCGGCGGCAGCACGCCTCTCTGCCTCAAATTTGAGCGGAAAGGCTAAGTTTGCGGCAGAGCTTGCCTCGCTGCGTGGTGCCCGCGCGGATTTCGGCGACGGCTGGTACCATGAGGCAGCCATCGAGGAAGAGGCCCGGGGCCGCAAGAGCTGACACAAAGGGCAGCAGCCCTCGCCAACGAATTGGCCTGAAAAGAAAAAGCCCGGCGCGATCGTTCGCGCCGGGCTTTCTTTTGAACGCTGGGGCTGCCTACTCCTTGGCGTGCAGGTCGGTGCCGAGCGTATCCTTGACGAAGATCATGCCGATGACCAGCGTTATAGCCGCGATCACCACCGGGTACCAAAGGCCATAGTAGATGTCGCCTTTGTAGGCGCTGAGCGCGAACACGGTTGCCGGCAGCAGGCCGCCGAACCAGCCATTGCCGATGTGATAGGGCAGCGACATGCCGGTGTAGCGAATGCGGGTCGGGAACATTTCGACCAGGATCGCCGCGATCGGCCCGTAGACCATGGTCACGAACAGCACCAGGATGAACAGGATGCCGATCGTCATTGGCCAGTTCACTGCTGCAGGATCGGCGAACATGGCGAACGCGCCGCCGCCTGGAATGTTGTAGACGGTGACTTCGGGTGCGCCCGCTGCCTCATCGGTGGTCAGCAGCTTGTCCTTGACCGCCTGGTCGATCGGCACCGTCGCCTTTTCACCGGCACGGATGGCAGCGGCGTCCAGCTTCAGTTCCGGGTTGGCGGCAACAAACGCATCGAGCTTCTGGTCCGCAACCTTGGCTGCCGCGCGCTTCAGCGGATAGCCGCCGTCCTGCAGCGACATATTGACGGCCTTGATGAAGGCCGCCTCCTTGGCCTTGGCCTGATCACCGGCGGCGATGGCGTCATAGGACTCGACCGTCTCGTTGCCGATTTTGACAGATGCGGGTGTGCCGGCGGCAGCCGTCGACACCACGTCATAGGGAACCGAGTTCTTGGTCAGGAACGAAGTCGCGATATCGCAGGATGTCGTGAACTTCGCCGTGCCAACCGGATTGAACTGGAATTTGCAGTCGCCCGGCGCCGCGGTCACCGTCGCCCTGGTGTTCTGCTGCGCCGTGGCGAGTGCCGGATTGGCAGCCCATGTCAGTGCCTTGAACAGCGGGAAGGTGCAGACAATCGCCAGCGCAAGGCCCGCCATGATGATCGGCTTGCGGCCGATCTTGTCGGAGAGCCAGCCGAAGACGACGAAGAAGATCGAACCGACCGCCAGGGCGACCGCGATCATGATGTTGACCGACTGCGCGTCGACCTTGAGCACGTTGGTCAAGAAGAACAGCGCGTAGAACTGGCCATTGTACCAGACCACGGCCTGACCGGCTGTGAGGCCGAGCAGCGCCAGCAGTGCAATCTTGGCGTTCTTCCATTGGCCGAAGGCTTCCGTCAGCGGCGCCTTGGAGCCCTTTCCCTCATCCTTCATGCGCTGGAAGGTCGGGGATTCGGAAAGCGAAAGCCGAATCCAGATCGAGATGCCGAGCAGCAGAAAAGACACGATGAACGGAATACGCCAGCCCCAGGCAGCATAGTTTTCCTTGCTCAATGAAGCCTGTACGATCAGGATCACAACCAGCGACAGGAACAGGCCGAGCGTCGCGGTGGTCTGGATCCACGAGGTGTAGTAGCCGCGCCGGTTGTCCGGCGCATGTTCGGCGACGTAAGTGGCCGCGCCGCCATATTCGCCACCCAGAGCCAGGCCCTGCAGCATGCGCAGGATGATCAGGATCACGGGAGCGGCGATGCCCAAAGTGGCATAGCCGGGCAGCAAGCCGACCAGGAAGGTCGATAGGCCCATGATCGTCATGGTGACAAGAAAAGTATATTTACGGCCGACAAGGTCACCGATGCGGCCGAACAGCAGTGCGCCGAACGGGCGCACAAGGAAGCCTGCGGCGAAAGCCAACAGCGCGAAAATGTTGCGGGTCGCTTCCGGAATGGCTGGGCTGAAAAAGGTCGAACCGATGAACACCGCCAGCGAGCCATAAAGATAGAAATCATACCATTCGAAAACGGTGCCGAGCGAGGAAGCGAAGATGACTTTCTTCTCTTCCCGCGTCATGCCGCGGCTTGTTCCGCCGGCGGTCGATGCTATTGCCATTGCGTTATCCTCCCGTGAGACCCGTTCTCAATGCTGCGCGACACTGTCCGCGTTCTCCTCCGAGCACGGACTCAACGACAGCCATTCGGGAAAAATGACAGAAAGCGCCCGCCAAAGGCAGCGCGTCTTTGGGATTATGACTTTGGTATTAGGTGCGCTGCGGGATGAAACCGGGCGAGTTGGGAAACCCCTAGCCCTTGAGCGCTTGCAGCAGGCCGGCGGCAGCCATCATGTCGCGCTTGCGAGCCGCGCGGCGGGCAACGGCCTCCGCATCCTGCCCCCAATGCTCGATCTGCCAGTCCTCGTCGACATGAGCAGCGGCCCAGGCAGCCTCAGCGTCGATCTCGCCGAAATCGACAGCCAGCGCCAGCAGCGCCGAACCGGTCAGCGACGTCATCACATGGATGGCGGCGAGCCGCAGCGGCTCGGCGCGCTGGGCAAGATGGCTGCCCAGCACGGCGATGGTCTCGCGCGGCTGCTCGACATGGATGATGCCCTCGGCCAGATTGAAACGTGCTCCGAGTGTCCTCGCCCAGTCGATCACCGGATCCCAATGCTGATTCTGCCGCTCCACCAGCCCTTGCGGTGCGTCGGCGCGATAGCAGGTGAGATCGGATGAGGCAAAGCGCAGGATATCCTCCAGCACCGCCTGCGGGTCGCTGGCAACGCCATCGATGGCCGTGTTGACGAGGCGCATCACCGGCATCTTCACCGGATCGATGGTCTCGCTTTGGGCGGCGAACTCGTCGGCGACGAGCGCGGCTGCTGCCTCGGTCGGCAGCACCAGCAGCGCCTTGCCCGGCGTCCGCACCGGCTTGCCGTCGAGATGCACGGCAAAGCCATTGTCGACAGGTGCCACAGAGGCGGCGTTGTAGAAGCGCTTGGGCAGAGGCGTCTTCATCTGGATCTGGGCGCGGCGCACAGGATCCGGGTCGGAGAGATACTTGCCCGCTTCGAGGTCGTTGAGGATGTCACGCATGAAGGTCTCTCTTACAC
>NZ_RZQE01000395.1:0-5670 GCF_004022955.1 Mesorhizobium sp. M7A.F.Ca.US.002.01.1.1
GTCGACCTTCGCCAAATTGCTGTCCGGCCGGTTGAAGCAGGAGAGCGGCACCATGACGGTGGCGCCCGGGCTGAAGGTGGCGATCTTCGCTCAGCATCAGCTCGACGATCTGCGGCCGGACGAAAACGCCTACGAGCATGTCCGCCGGTTGATGCCGGAGGCGCCGGAATCGAAGGTACGCGGCCGCGTCGCCCAGTTCGGCCTCACCACCGAGAAGATGAACACCGCCGCCAAGGATCTGTCGGGCGGCGAGAAGGCACGACTGTTGATGGGCCTGTCGGCCTTCGAGGGGCCGAACCTGTTCATCCTCGACGAACCGACCAACCATCTCGACATCGACAGCCGCGAATCGCTGATCCATGCGTTGAACGAATTCCCTGGCGCCGTCATCCTGATCTCGCATGATCGCCATCTGCTCGAGGCAACCGCCGACCGGCTGTGGCTGGTCAAGGACGGCGCGGTCAACCCCTATGACGGCGATCTGGAAGACTACAAGACGCTGGTCACCGGCGTGTCCGGCGACCGCCGCGGCAAGCGCGAGGCCGACAAGGCATCAAAGGCCGACCGCCGTCGCGATGCGGCGGCACGCCGCGCCGCCTTCGAGCCGCTGGCCAAGGAAATCCGCGCCACCGAAGCGCTGATGGACCGCATCCGCAAGCGCATCGACGGCATCGAGGACGAACTGTCCAATCCGGCGGTGTACGAAAAGGATCCCTCGACGGCGACCCGGCTGGCCAAGGAGCGCTCGCAACTGGCCCAGACGCTGGCCGGCCACGAGGAAAAGTGGCTGTCCATGTCGGCAGAGTATGAGGAAGGCACGGCGGAGTGATTACGCAATCTCCCCACAAGTGGGGAGATTGGCTAATCATCTGGCCCTACACGCGCCCTTTGAAACCCGCTAGTCTTGCCGCATGAACCAGCACGCCAAGCTCAGAATCGGCCATTCCGCCTGTCCGCATGATTGCCCGTCGACCTGTGCGCTCGAGGTCGAACTGCTCGACGGCAATCGGATCGGCCGCGTCCATGGCGCCAAGTCCAACAGCTACACCGCCGGCGTCGTCTGCGCCAAGGTTGCGCGTTATGCCGACCGCGTCCACCATCCCGACCGTTTGCTGAAGCCGCTGATCCGCGCCGGCGCTAAGGGCGACGGCGCCTGGAAGGAAGCGAGTTGGGAGGCCGCGCTCGACCTCGTCGCCGAAAAGTTCATTGCGGCCGAGGAGAGGTACGGCTCGGAGACGATCTGGCCCTACTACTATGCCGGCACGATGGGGCTGGTGCAGCGCGACGGCATCGACCGGCTGCGCCACGCGAAAAAGTATTCCGGCTTCTTCGGGTCAATCTGCACCAATCTCGCCTGGACGGGCTGGATGATGGGGGCCGGCGCCTTGCGCGGGCCGGACCCGCGCGAGATGGCGAAATCCGATTGCGTGGTGATCTGGGGCACCAATGCGGTGGTGACCCAAGTCAACGTCATGACCCACGCCATCAAGGCGCGCAAGGAGCGCGGCGCCAAGATCGTCGTCATCGACGTCTACGAAAACGCGACGATGAAGCAGGCCGATCTCGGCCTGGTGCTGAAGCCGGGCACCGACGGCGCGCTGGCCTGCGCGGTCATGCATGTGCTGTTCAAGGAGGGCATGGCCGACCGCGCCTATCTCTCGAAATACACCGACGACCCGAGAGGGCTGGAAGCGCATCTCGAGACGCACACGCCGGCGTGGGCGGCCGGGATCACGGGCCTGACGGTTGCCGAGATCGAGGCCTTCGCCCGCCTCGTCGGCACGACCAAGAAGACCTATTTCCGCCTCGGCTATGGTTTTGCACGCCAGCGCAATGGCGCCGTCAACATGCATGCCGCCTCGTGCATCGCGGCTGTCACCGGCAGCTGGCAATATGAGGGCGGCGGCGCCTTCCATTCCAATTCCGGCATCTTCAAGCTCAACCAGGATGTGCTCGAAGGCACCAAGATGCGCGATCCCTCGATCCGCTATCTCGACCATTCGCGCATCGGCCCGGTGCTGACCGGTGCCAGCGATGCGCTCTATGGTGGCCCGCCGGTGACGGCGATGCTGATCCAGAACACCAATCCGGTGAATGTCGCGCCGGAGCAGCGGCTGGTGACGCAAGGCTTCCTGCGCGACGACCTGTTCACTTGCGTGCACGAGCAGTTCATGACCGACACGGCCAAGCTTGCCGACATCGTATTGCCGGCCACGATGTTCCTCGAGCACGACGATGTCTACAAGGGCGGCGGCAACCAGCACATCACGCTTGGCCCCAAGCTGATCGAGCCGCCGGAGGGACCGCGCACCAACCATTTCGTCATCGAGCAATTGGCTGATCGCCTCGGTGTCGCCGACCGTCCGGGTTTCGGCCTGACCGAGCAGCAGCATATCGACATCATCCTGGGCAAGCGCGGGCTGGGCAGTTTCGAAAGCTTGAAGCAAGACAAATGGGTCGACCTGCAGCCGGATTTCGAGGCAGCACACTTCATCAACGGATTTGGCCACGCGGATGGAAAATTCCGCTTCCGCGCCGACTGGACCGGGCAGGCGGCGCCCAACCGGCCGCCCAAAAGCATGGGCCTGTTCGGCCCGGTGGCGCGGCTGCCGGAATTCCCCGACCATGTCGACCTGATCGAGGTCGCCGACGAAGCCCACCCGTTCCGGCTGACGACGTCGCCGGCGCGCAACTTCCTCAATTCGACATTCTCGGAAACACCGGTGTCGAAAGCCAGGGAGGGCCGCCCGGAACTGCTTCTACATCCCGACGATGCCGCGGCACTTGGGCTGGCCGATGGCGACCGTGTCGAGGTCGGCAACCAGCGCGGCGAAGTCGTGCTGCATGCAAAACTGTTCGACGGCATCAAGCGTGGCGTGGTGATCGCCGAAGGCATCTGGCCAAACAGCGCCCATGAGCGCGGCGAGGGCATCAACGTTTTGACCGGCGCCGACGCGCCTGCACCCTATGGGGGTGCTGCCTTCCACGACAACAAGGTCTGGCTGCGCGCGGCAAGGTGAGAGAACTCAGTTGCTCTCGCGTCAAATTATACCGGCAGGGCTTCGGCCACCTTCTTTCGGTTTCGCCTAAGACTGATGTCGTCGGCGATCTGCTCGGCCTCGATCGAGATTTCGCGCAGCAATCCGGTGACCGGACTGTGAAAGCCGATGAGATAGAGGCCAAGCTCTGAAGCCCTCGCATTGACGCCGCTGCGCTCTGGCTGAACGCCGGGCTCCAGCAATTTGGCGTAGCCGGGCCGGAAGCCGGTGGCGAAGATGATCGCATCGAACTCGCCATGCCTGCCGTCGGCAAAACGGGCGCCCTGTTCGGTGATCTCGGCAATGTCGGGTACGATCTTGATCGCACCTTCGCGGATCTTGCTCACCGTGCCGATATCGATCGTCGGAATGCGGGACGCCTCGCTGATCTGCTGCAGCATTCCTTGCTTGGGCCGCTTGAGCCCGTACTTCTCCAGCCTGCCCAACGCCAGATCGAGGATGATGGGGAACAAGGCATCGTTGATGCGCTGCGGCATCAGGCGCGCCGCCATGCCGATCATCTGGATGGGCACGCCAAGCAGTTCGCGCGGTACGATATGAACGCCGCCGCGCACCGAAATCGTCGGCCGCGCACCGCCTTCCACCAGATCGAGCGCAATCTCGGCGCCGGTATTGCCCATGCCGACGATCAGCACCGGCTGACCGGCGAAAGGCATTGCGTTGCGATAGTCGGCGCTATGCAGCTTTCGGCCCTTGAAGGTATCGGCGCCGGCAAATCCGGGCATCAGCGGCTCTGCGTTGTTGCCAGATGCAATCACAACGTTTGAAGCATGCAAGGGGCCGGTCGTCGTATCCACGAGCCAGCTTCTGCCCCGCCGGGTGATCGCCCGCACTGTTTCTCCAAATCGCGGCCGCAGATCGAAACGTTGCGCATAGGCATCGAGATAGTCGACGAAGAGATCGCGCGGCACATAACGCGGATAGTCCCTGGGGAAGGGCGCGAAGGGCAGCGAGGAAAAGCGCTTGGCCGTGTGCAAATGGACGCGCTCATAGTGGCGTCGCCAGGCGGGTGCGGCCTGCTGCTCCTTTTCCAGCAGGACGAAATCCGGCCCGCTCTGCCGCAGGCACGCGGCAATGGCCAGGCCCGCCGGCCCGGCACCGATGATCGCAACTGGGGTGGTGTCGTCCAAGCGCGCCTCCGCGGCAGAATTCACAGCCCGAGAATGTCAAAAACATGGTGGGAAAGTAAAGGCCTGCCGCGCGACAAATATTTAGACAGGCAAAGGCACCGTCAACCCTACCTTGACCCGGTCCATGGCAACGAACGTGCGGAATTTTCGGACATTGTTGCTGTCGAAGAACAGTTTTCGCGTCAGCGCCTCATAGGCGCCCATGTCGGCCACTGTGATGACCAGGATGAAGTCGGCCTCGCCGGTGACGTAATAGCATTGCTGGACCTCGGGGGTCGCCGAGAACTGCCGCTTGGCCGCGTCGATCAGTTCGGCGCGTTCGCTCTCGAGTTCCACCTCGACGAAGATGGTGATGGGGTGGCCGACCGCTGCCGGCTCGACGACAGCGACATTGCCGGCAATGACGCCGGTCTGCTCCATGCGCTTGATGCGGCGCTGCACCGCCGGCGCCGACAGGTTCACCGCCTCGCCGATCAACCGCTGCGGCGTCGTGTTGTCGCGCTGCAGGATGGCAAGGATGGCGAGATCGAAACTATCGAGCGAGGACGGCAATGCAGGCAATGGAATATCCCGGACGAAACAAACTTGCATTTAAGAGACCATATTACAGCGCTCTTTGCGTCGCTCCTGCAATATGTTCTCGCTGACCAACGGGACCGGCCAATGTTCCTGCTCAACCGCAACGCATCGCACCGCCGGCCGCTCGATCCGATCGATGCCGAAACCCTTGGCGTGGCCGGAGCCGACACAGTCGAGCGTTTTCTCAGCCACCGCGACAATCACCGGATGACGCCGCTGCATGCACTGCCGGCGCTCGCCAGCGAATTCGGACTGGGCGCCATCCATATCAAGGATGAAGGCTTTCGCCTCGGCCTCGGCAGCTTCAAGGCGCTTGGCGGCGCCTATGCCGTCTTCCGCCTGGTGCTGGAGGAGGCCGGCAGTCGCCTTGGCCGGCCCGTCGACATGGCCGATCTCGATCAGGCTGACGTGCGGGCGGTCGCCGCGGCGATGACATTTGCCTGTGCGACCGACGGCAATCATGGCCGCTCCGTCGCGCAAGGCGTGCAACTCGTCGGCGCGCGGGCGGCGGTCTTCGTCCACGCCGGGGTCAGCGAGGAG
Source organism: Mesorhizobium sp. M7A.F.Ca.US.002.01.1.1 (assembly GCF_004022955.1). Classification (NCBI taxonomy): domain Bacteria; kingdom Pseudomonadati; phylum Pseudomonadota; class Alphaproteobacteria; order Hyphomicrobiales; family Phyllobacteriaceae; genus Mesorhizobium; species Mesorhizobium sp. M7A.F.Ca.US.002.01.1.1. Next base: position 5,309 of record NZ_RZQE01000395.1, read on the forward strand.
CGCATCGCGGCGATCGCCCGCTATGGCGCCGAGATGATCCGCGTCCACGGCAATTATGACGATTCGGTCAGGCAAGCTGCCCAAGTTTCGGCCGACAAGGACTGGACCGTAGTCTCCGACACCTCGTGGCCGGGCTATGAGCGCATTCCCGGCCTGGTCATGCAGGGCTATACCGCGATCGTACGCGAAGCCTTGCGCCAACTCCCTCGGACGCCGACCCACGTCTTCGTGCAGGCCGGTGTCGGCGGCATTGCCGCCGCGCTGGCCGGTCATCTGGCCATCGTGCTCGGTGACGCCAGGCCGACCTTCATCGTGGTCGAGCCGGCGCGTGCCGCTTGTGTTCTCGCAGCCGCCCAGGTCGG
>NZ_RZQE01000396.1:0-5643 GCF_004022955.1 Mesorhizobium sp. M7A.F.Ca.US.002.01.1.1
TCAGGGCATCGCGCTGTCCTTCGTCAACTACACGCAAGAACTGCCCTATTTCTGCGATCACGTGCTACCGATCTTGAGGCAGGCGGGGCTTCGCGAATAATTTATTCCTGAGGCAGCCAATAATTTATTCCGGGATGACGGCAGTTGCCTGGATTTCCACTTTGGCGCGATCCTCGACCAGCGCCACCACCTGCATGGCGGCCATCGCCGGAAAATGCCGGCCGATGACCTCGCGATAGGCCTCGCCGATACCCCTGAGATTGGCAAGGTATTCGGCCTTGTCGGTGAAGTACCAGGTCATCGAGGTGATGTGCTGCGGCCCCGCGCCGGCTTCCGCCAACACCGCGACGATGTTCTGAAGCGTTTGCCGCACCTGGCCGACGAAGTCGTCGGTCTCGAACTGGCATTGCCCGTTCCAGCCGACCTGTCCGCCGACGAAGACGAGCTGCCCGCGCGCCGCGACGCCATTGGCGTAGCCGACAGGTTTTGCCCAGCCTTCCGGCTGCAGAATCGTGTGCATTCAAAACCTCCCGGTATTCCAAAACCCAATTTTCAAAATCGAACGCTCGTCAATTTGCCGCCGTCAGGCCGCGCCCATCACTTGCCGCGCAATCACCACTTTCTGCACGTCGGAGGCACCCTCATAGATGCGCAGCGCGCGGATCTCGCGATACAGGCTTTCGACGATGTGGCCTTTGCGGACGCCGTCGCCGCCGTGCAGTTGCACGGCCTTGTCGATCACCTCTTGCGCCTTGTCGGTGGCAAACAGCTTGGCCATTGCGGCTTCGCGGGTGACGCGGGGCGCGCCCATGTCCTTGGTCCAGGCGGCACGGTAGACCAGCAGCGCCGCCGCATCGACATCGAGCGCCATGTCGGCGATGTGCCCCTGCACCATTTGCAATTCGGCCATCGGCGCGCCGAACAGTTTGCGCTCGGCCACGCGTTTGATGCTTTCATCCAGTGCGCGGCGGGCAAAGCCGAGTGCCGCCGCACCGACAGTCGAGCGGAACACGTCGAGCACCGACATGGCGATGCGGAAGCCGTCGCCGGGCTTGCCGATCAGTGCGGCGGCCGGCAGGCGGACCTGGTCGAAAGACAGCCGCGCCAGCGGATGCGGCGCGATAACTTCGAGCCGTTCGGCGATACCAAGGCCCTTCGCGTCGCCAGGCACGAGGAAGGCGGAAAGCCCCTTGGCGCCCGGCGCCTCGCCGGTGCGGGCAAAGACGATATAGAGATCGGCGATGCCGCCATTGGAAATCCAGGTTTTTTCACCGGACAGAATGTAGTCGTCGCCGTCGCGGGTCGCCGTCATCTCGGTGTTGGCGACGTCCGATCCCGAGCGCGGTTCCGACAGGGCGAAGGCTGATATCGCCTTGCCGGCGCGTGTCTTCGAAAGCCATTGCTGCTGCTCCGGCGTACCGAACAGGCTGAGCGCGCCGGTGCCGAGCCCTTGCATGGCGAAAGCGAAATCGGCCAACCCGTCATAGCGGGCAAGCGTCTCGCGCGTGATGCACAAAGTGCGGACGTCGAGGGGGCCCGGATTGTCGGTGTCGAGCGCCGTAGGCTTCAGCCAGCCGTCTTGGCCAAGCTTGGTCACCAGCTCGCGGCAGGCCGCGTCGACATCATGATGATCGACTGGGAGGTTGGTCGTGCACCATGCCTCGAGGTGCTCGGCTAGTTTGCGATGGCGGTCTTCGAAGAACGGCCAGGAGAGGAAGGAACGATCAGGCATTGGTGGCCCCGCTATTGAGGCCTTGCGCACTACGGCGCCCCCCTCCCGCCAACGTCTCCACGCAAAGCATCATCCTCAATCCCCCTCGAACACCGGCTTTTCCTTGGCCACGAACGCCTTGTAGGCGCGCTCGAAGTCGCGGGTCTGCATGCAGATCGCTTGCGCCTGCGCTTCCGCCTCGATCGCCTGGTCGAGACCCATCGACCATTCCTGGTTGAGCTGGGTCTTGGTGATGCCGTGCGCGAAGGTCGGGCCGGAGACGATGCGCGCCGCCATGTCGAGCGCGTCGGCCTCCAGCGATGCGGCATCGACCAGCCGGTTGTAGAAACCCCAGCGTTCGCCTTCATCAGCCGTCATGGTGCGGCCGGTGTAGAGCAGCTCGGCGGCGCGGCCCTGGCCGATGATGCGCGGCAGGATCGCGCAGGCGCCCATGTCGCAGCCGGCGAGGCCGACGCGGGTGAACAGGAACGCGGTCTTGGCTTCCGGCGTGGCGATGCGGATGTCGGAGCTCATCGCAATGATGGCGCCGGCGCCGACCGCGACGCCGTCGACCGCCGCAATGATCGGCTTGCCGCAATTCAGCATCGCCTTGACGAAATCGCCAGTCATGCGGGTGAAGGCCAGGAGCTCCTTCATGTCCATCTTGACCAGCGGGCCGATAATATCGTGGACATCGCCGCCGGAGCAGAAATTGCCGCCATTGGAAAGGAACACCACGGCGTCGACATCGTCGGCATAGACGAGGTCGCGGAACGTGTCGCGAAGCTCGGCATAGCTGTCGAAGGTCAGCGGGTTCTTGCGCTCCGGTCGGTCGAGCCGGACCTTGGCGATCCTGCCCCCGACCTCCCAGAGGAAATGCTTCGGCTTGCGCCCGGCCATTGCGGTCATTCGCGTCCCTCCCAGTTGCTGCGGAACGAGGTCAGCATGCCGGTCAGCCGGCGCGCGTCGTCCTCGCTGACCTTGCCCAGCAATTCGCCGATCCAGCCTTCATGCGCCGCGGCAATGGCGGCAAAGGCCTGCGTCCCTTCCTCGGTCAGCCGCACCATCGAGGTGCGGCGGTCGCCATTGCGCCGCGCGCGGGCGACAAGTCCTTCCGAAACCAGCCGGTCGACGATGCCCGTGACATTGCCGTTGGAGACCAGCAGGAAGCGCGACAGGTCGCTCATCAGCATGCCTTCCGGCGCGCGATAAAGCGCTGCCATCACGTCGAAGCGCGGCAGCGTCGTGTTGAACTCCTTCTTCAGCCGCTCGCGCAGTTCGGCCTCGATCGTGCGCGAGGCGCGCAGCAGCCTGATCCACAGACGCAAGCGGTCCTTGCCGGGTCCCGACGGCGCGGGCAGGGGGCCGGCTACCATGTTTCGCCTCCTGAGATGGAAATCGCCTGTCCGGTGATCGATTGGGCGGCGTCGCCGCACAGCCACAGCACGGCGGCGGCAATTTCATCCGGCTGGATGAAGCGGCCTTGCGGGTTGGTCGAGGCGAGGCTTGACCGCGCTTGCTCGACCGAGCGGCCGGTTTTCTCGATGATGCGCTGGATGGACTCTTCCAGCATTTCGGTTTCCACAAAGCCTGGGCACACCGCGTTGACGGTGACGCCGGATTTCACTGTTTCGGCGGCAAGCGCCCGCATCAGGCCGATGACGCCATGCTTGGCGGCGACGTAAGACGCGACATAGGCGTAGCCTTTCAGGCCGGCGGTCGAGGCGATGAAAACAATTCGTCCCGTTTTCCGCGCGGCCATGCCGCTCAGCGCCGGCTTCACCGTCAGGAAGGCGCCGGTCAGATTGACGTCGAGCGTCCGCTGCCAGTCGCTGAGCGCGGTTTTGTGCGCCGGCGCGCTGCCGGCCATGCCGGCATTGGCGACGACGATGTCGAAGGCCCCACGCGCGGCTTGCGCCCTCTCGTAGAGCGCCACCATTGCCGCCTCGTCGGTGACATCGGCGGCGATGCCAGAGATGCGGTCGTTTTCGCCGGCCACCTTGGCGAGCTCTGCTTCCCGGCGGCCGCAGATGGTGACGCCGATGCCGGCAGCAGCCAGCGCCAGCGCGATGGCCCGCCCGACGCCGGAGCCGCCGCCAGTGACCAGCGCATGCTTGCCGGGTATCGTCGCGGCGGCCGTCATACTTTCAGCCCCGCTGCGGCGTCGCGCTCGGCCAGACGGTAGAGCTGGTCGCGTCCGGGCAGATAGGGATCAGGCCATTTGACACCGCGGTCGCCGAGCGTGACGGCGGCATGCAGCGTCCAGTAGGGATCGGCGAGATGCGGCCGCGCCAGCGCCACCAGGTCGGCGCGGCCGGCCATCAGGATCGAATTGACATGGTCCGGCTCGTAGATGTTGCCGACCGCCATCGTCGCCATGCCGACCTCGTTGCGGATGCGGTCGGAAAACGGCGTCTGGAACATGCGGCCATAGACAGGCTTGGCCAGTGCCGAGGTCTGGCCTGCCGAGACATCGCAGATGTCGACGCCGGCCTCATGCAGCAGCCGCGCGATCTCGACCGCGTCGGCCGGCGTCACGCCCTCGATGCCGACCCAGTCATTGGCCGAAATGCGCATCGAGATCGGCTTCTCCGCCGGCCAGGCGGCGCGCACCGCGCGGAAGATTTCGAGGGGATAGCGCATGCGATTGTCCAGCGAACCGCCATATTCATCCGTGCGCCGGTTGGTGACCGGCGTGATGAAGGACGACAAGAGATAGCCATGCGCGGCGTGGATTTCGAGCATGTCGAAGCCGCAACGATCGGCCATCTCGGTGGACGCCACGAATTCGTCGCGCACGCGGTCCATGTCGGCGCGGTCCATCGCCTTCGGCACCTGATTCTGCGGCGACCACGCGACCGCCGAGGCCGCCATCACAGGCCAATTGCCTGAGACCAACGGCACGTCAGTGCCCTCCCAGCCAAGCCGGGTCGAGCCCTTGGCGCCGGAATGGCCGATCTGGGCGCAGATCTTGGCTTCGGTTTCGGTATGGACAAAGTCGACCAGCCGCTTCCACGCCACCTCATGCTCGGGCGCGTAGAAGCCGGGACAGCCGGGCGTGATGCGCCCCTCGGGGCTGACGCAGGTCATCTCGATATAGATGAGGCCGGCGCCGCCCTTGGCGCGCTCGGCGTAGTGGGTGAAATGCCAGTCGGTCGGACAGCCGTCGACAGCCTTGTACTGCGCCATCGGCGAAACGACGACGCGGTTCTGCAGCCTCATGTCGCGCAGCTTGAACGGCGCGAACATCGGCGCGCGGCGCAGGCTGTTGCCGCCGGCGCCCGCCTGGCGCTGGAACCATTCTTCCGCGCTTTCAAGCCATTCGGCATCGCGCAGTCGCAGATTCTCGTGGCTGATACGCTGCGAGCGGGTCAAAAGCGAATAGTTGAACTGCACCGGATCGAGGCCGAGATAGCGCTCGACCTCCTCGAACCATTCCAGCGAATTGCGCGCCGCCGATTGCAGCTTCAGCACCTCGGTGCGGCGGGCATCCTCATATCTGCGGAAAGCGGCATCCAAGTCCGGCTCGGTTTCGACATATTCGGCCAGCGCCACAGCACTTTCCAGTGCCAGCTTGGTGCCGGAGCCGATCGAGAAATGCGCCGATGCCGCCGCATCGCCCATCAGCGCGAGATTCTTGTAAGACCAGCGCTCGCACAGCACGCGCGGGAAATTGATCCAAGCCGAACCGCGGATATGGTTGGCATTCGTCATCAAGGCGTGGCCGCCGAGATGTTTTTCGAAGATCCGCTCACAAACGGCGATCGATTCCTGCTGCGACATCGCACCGAAGCCGAAGGCAGCCCAGGTCTGCTCGCTGCACTCGACGATGAAGGTCGCCGTGTCGCTGTCGAACTGGTAGGCGTGCGCCCACACCCAGCCATGCTCGGTTTTCTGTCATATGACGGTGAAGGCGTCGTCGAATTTCTGGT
>NZ_RZQE01000397.1:0-5641 GCF_004022955.1 Mesorhizobium sp. M7A.F.Ca.US.002.01.1.1
GCCGAAACTCCGCCCACGAGGCGCCGTTCTCGATGCGGACCGGCTTGATGACCCTGATATAGCGGCGCTTCACCGAAAGCGTCTCGATGCCCGCCTGGTCGATGGCTTCGACGAACGCCATGGCGCTGCCATCGAAGATCGGAACCTCGGAACCGTCGATCTCGACAGCGACATTGTCGATGCCGAGCCCAAACAGCGCCGCCATGATGTGCTCGACCGTGGCGATATGCTCGCCGGCGGGATCACCAAGCATGGTGCACAGGTCGGTGGCGCCGACTTCCGAGACCAGGGCACGAAACTCGCGGCCCTGCTCGGCACCGTTGAAAAGCTGGAAAACGATGCCGGTGTCGGCATCCGCCGGCATGAAGCTGATGGACACTTCCTTGCCGCTGTGGACGCCGGTGCCAGTAAGCGACGCGCGCGTCTTCAATGTCGTCTGATAGTCGTGCAAGACAATCCCCATAAGCCCGTAATGCCTAGGTCCGCTTCTCCAGCCCGAGGGCGCGGCTCTTGTGTGAATCGGTTGGCAGGGCGACTTCCCCCGAAATCCCGGCAAACCGATGATGGTAGGCAGCGAAGATAATGTCCCGTCAGGGAGACTCCAAATCACGGTTTCTTACTCTGTGTAACCGCGAACTGGAATGGGTGCGACTTTGTAAGTTGTTGAAATCACATCATTTAAAACGTTAACAGGCAAGCGATTCCTCGCTTGCCTGTTAACAAATGTTACAGTCCGTTTACCAATCAGTTGGCCTGGCGGCGCAGGAACGCCGGAATCTCCAGCTGATCGTCTTCCTGAGTCGTCCTCACCTGCGGCGTCAGGCGGCCCTGATCGTCGAGTTGGCCACGGCGCGGCGCATAGAGCTGCGCATCCTGGCTGGCGAGGCGGCGCACTTCGGGCGCGGCCTGGCGCAGCTTGGGCTCGCGCGGCTGCGCCGGCTGCAGCCTTGCGGGTTCTTCCTCGCGGCGGGTCAGTCCGTTGGTCAGGCGCTTCAGCAGGCCCATCGGTCCGCTGTTGTTCTCGTGGTCAACCGGGCGGCTCTTGGCATCCACCTCGGCCTTGACGACGGGCGGGAAGTCCTCGACGCGCGGCATACGCTGAGGCGCCATGGCAACAGGCTGCGGGGCTTCGCGCAGCATCTCGCGCGGCTGCGGGGCCGGCTGCATCTGCTGGACCACCGGCTGCGGCATCGGCTGTGCTGGCGGCGCCTGGAAGATCTTGCTCTGTGGGCGGAAATCTTCTGCCTGAGCGACAGGAGCCGGGCGCGCCTGCGCCATCGCCGCGGCATTGGCTTCGGCCAGCTGGATGGCTTCGGCGACAGGGTCGACAGCGCGTGGCTCGTAGGCCGCCTGCTGGACAGGCGCCGGGCGAGCCTCCGCGATCTGAGCCGCCGGGCGGCTGACCGGCTTCGGAGGCGCCGTGCGGATCGAGATCGGCGCAGCGGCGATTTCAGCCGCCGATTTGTCGATGCCGGTGGCAACCACCGAGACGCGGATGACGCCTTCGAGTTCCTCGTCGAAAGTGGCGCCCAGGATGATGTTGGCGTCCTGGTCGACTTCCTCGCGGATACGGGTCGCCGCTTCGTCGACTTCGAACAGCGTCAGGTCGCGGCCGCCCGTGATCGAGATCAGCAGGCCCTTGGCGCCCTTCATCGAGGTCTCGTCGAGCAGCGGGTTGGCGATCGCCGCTTCGGCGGCGGCCATCGCGCGGCCCTCGCCCGAAGCCTCGCCGGTGCCCATCATCGCCTTGCCCATCTCGCGCATGACCGAGCGCACGTCGGCGAAGTCGAGATTGATCAGGCCTTCCTTGACCATCAGGTCGGTGATGCAGGCGACACCGGAATAGAGCACCTGGTCGGCCATGGCGAAGGCATCGGCGAAGGTGGTCTTGTCATTGGCCAGCCGGAACAGGTTCTGGTTGGGGATGACGATCAGCGTATCGACGCATTTCTGCAATTCCTCGATGCCGAAGTCCGCGGTCTTCATGCGGCGCTGGCCTTCGAAGTGGAACGGCTTGGTGACGACGCCGACGGTGAGGATGCCCTTTTCGCGCGCTGCGCGCGCAACGACGGGAGCAGCACCGGTGCCGGTGCCGCCGCCCATGCCGGCTGTCACGAAGCACATATGGGTGTTGGTCAGGTGATCGAGGATTTCATCGATGCACTCTTCCGCCGCCGCACGGCCGACTTCCGGCTGCGATCCCGCACCGAGCCCCTCGGTGACGTGAGCGCCGAGCTGGATCAGGCGGCCTGCCTTCGACATGGTCAGCGCCTGCGCGTCGGTGTTGGCCACCACGAACTCGACGCCGCGCAAACCGGCGGTGATCATGTTGTTGACGGCATTGCCGCCGCCGCCGCCGACACCGAACACGGTGATGCGCGGCTTAAGCTCGGTGATGTCCGGCTTTTGCAGATTGATGGTCATTGTCTCCGTCCTTTGCCTTTCACGCCGCTTCGCCGCCGCGGCCGCCTATGGGGCTGTCCCCGTCAATTTTAGAAACTGTCTCTCAACCACTGACTCATGCGATGCAGTTTTCCGCCCGTTCCGGTCATTTTGAGACCGGAAATTCCTTTCGCCGGATGGCTCTCGAAGCTCGCCATCTGCGGGTAGATCAGAAGCCCCACCGCGGCCGAGAAGGCCGGCCCCTTCGCCGCTTCCGGCAGGCCGGCCACGCCGAGCGGGCGGCCGATGCGCACATTTCGTCCCAGGATGCGGCGCGCCGCCTCCGGCAGGCCGGCAAGCTGGCTGGCGCCGCCGGTAAGAACCACACGCTTGCCCACTGCATTGCCATAGCCGGACTTGTTCAGCCGGTCGCGCAGCAGTTCGAGCGTCTCGTCGATGCGGGCGCGCACGATACGCGTCATCACCGAGCGCGGGATCTGCAAGGGCACGTCGCCATCGTCGCCGATCGGCTGGATCGAGACCAGGTCGCGATCGTCGGCGCTGCCGGGCAGCGCCGAACCATGCATCACCTTCAGCCGTTCGGCGGCATCAAGCGAGGTCGACAACCCCTTGGCCATGTCCAGCGTGACATGGTTGCCGCCGATGGCGATGGCGTCGCCATGGACGAACTTGCCTTCCGAAAACACCGAGATCGTCGTCGTGCCGCCGCCCATGTCGATGCAGGCCGCACCCATTTCCAGCTCGTCGTCGACCAGCGCCGCCAGCCCGCTGGCATAGGGCGTCGCCACCATGCGCTCGACCGACAGATGCGAACGGTTGATGGACAGCTCCAGATTGCGCATCGGCGCGGCGTCGCCGGTCAGCACATGCATGTCGACGCCGAGTGCGTCGCCGACCATGCCGCGCGGATCGCGCACGCCGCGTTCGGCATCCAGCGAGAAGCCGACGGGAAGCGAATGGATCACTTCGCGCTCGGCCTTCAGCGCCTGCTTGGCGCCAGCACCGAGAACGCGCTTGATGTCGGCCTCGTCGGCCTCGTGGCCGCCAAGATTGATGGTGGCGGAGAAGGCTTCGCTCTTCAGCCGGCCGGCCGTCATGTTGACGATCAGCGAATCGACCGTCAGCCCGGCCATGCGCTCGGCTGCGTCGACGGAAAGGCGGATGGCATGCTCCGCCCTGTCGAGATCGACCACGACACCCGACTTCACGCCTTGCGACTTCTGATGGCCGATGCCGATCACCTGGATCCGGTGCGAACGGCCGCGCAGCAGCTTGCCGTCATCGCACGGCTTGAGCTTGGCCACCATGCAGCAGACCTTGCTCGAACCGACATCCAGCACCGTCAGGGTGCCAGACCGGCGCGACGCGGCATCGCCAGGACTGCCAAGCCAGCTCATATCTTCGTCTCCGGCTTGCGCTTCAGGCTCTTGGGTTTCTCGTTGAGGGCGGCTTCGCGCTGCGTCGCCGCTTCCGCCGTCAACTGGACGACCAGCCGGTCCGTCAGGCGCATGTCGACGGCGGCGATGTCGCGCGACAGCAAACCGTTGTCATGATCCATCTTCACGAGTTCGGCGAGGGCCTGATCCTCGTCGTCCTCGGGAAGCTTGATGGTGATGCCATTGTCCAGCTTCAGGTCCCAGCGCCGTTCGCCGACACGGATATAACCTTTGATCCGGTTCGCGAGCTCGGGATATTTTTCGACCTTGGCCAGGAAATCGGGCGCGCTCGCCGGCGCGCCGGTGCCGATCAGCAGAGGCAGAAGCACCTGCTTGCCGCCCGAGAACGGCGCGATCATGGCGCCATTCCTCTCGATGACCGAAAGCTCGTCACCCTGCTGCCAGAGCGCGAAAGCCTCACGCTCCTCGACACGCACTTCCAGCGTATGCGGATAGACCTTGCGCACCGCCGCGACCTCGATCCACGGCAAGGTCGCAATTCGTTCCCGCGCGGCCTCGGCATTAAAGCCGATCAGCGACGTCCAGCCGTCGAGTTCAAGCCTGTCGAGTATATCGATTTCCGAGGTCTGGCGATTGCCCACCACCTTGACCTGATCGACGGCAAATCCGGTACGGGCGGTGATGCTCTGCACGATACCGTCGATATGACCGCCGAGATAGGCGCCATAGGCACTGCTCGAGAAAATCAGCACGGCCGACATCATGGCCGCGGAAAAGCGCGGCGCCTGGAATTCCCCGACACCGAGGCGCGCCATAATGCGCACCGGGCGGCGCAGCATCCGCGGCAGCACGAAATGGTCCAACGGCAACGACAGGCCGAACAGCGCCGGACCGGCCGCGCCCCTCTCCCTACCCTGTCCCCATTTCAACGCAGACACGAAGCGTCCTCCACCATCCAACTCAACAAATCGCCAAACGAGTGCCCGGCCTGGGCGGCGATTTCAGGCACCAAGGACGTCGGCGTCATACCCGGCTGGGTGTTGACCTCGAGCCAGACAATCTCGCCGTTTTCGGAATGCCGATCGTCATAACGGAAGTCCGACCGGGAAACGCCCCGACAGCCGATCGCTTGGTGAGCCTTGAGCGCCAGTGTTTGTATTTTTTGGTAAATATTCGGTGAAACTTTTGCGGGGCATTCGTGCTTTGATCCCCCGGCGACATATTTTGAATCATAGTCGTAGAAGGAATGGCCGGTCGGGATGATCTCGCAGACCCCCAGCGCCACATCGCCCATCACCGCGCAGGTCAGCTCCCTGCCGTGAATGTAGCGCTCGACCATGACGGCATCGCCATATTTCCATTCCGACGAGCCAAGAACCTGCGGCGGATGCGACTGGCCTTCATGCACGATGACGACGCCGAAGCTTGAGCCCTCATTGACCGGCTTGACCACATAGGGCGGCTTCATCGGATGCTTGTTCTGGATGGCGAAGCGGCTGGCGACCTTCGATTCGGCGACCACGATGCCGACCGACTTGGCAACCCGTTTGGCCTGCTCCTTGTTCATGGCCAGAGCCGAGGCGAGCACGCCGGAATGGGTGTAGGGAATGCCGAGATATTCGAGGATGCCTTGGATGGTGCCATCCTCGCCGAAAGGGCCGTGCAGCGCATTGAAGGCGACATCGGGCTTGAGCTCGGCAAGCACGGAGCCGACATCGCGCCGGACATCGACGCGGGTGACCTGGTAACCTTCCTTCTCAAGCTCATCGGCGCAAGCCTTTCCGGAGGACAGGGACACGGGCCGCTCGGACGAAAAACCACCCAGCAGGACGGCCACATGC
>NZ_RZQE01000398.1:0-5634 GCF_004022955.1 Mesorhizobium sp. M7A.F.Ca.US.002.01.1.1
AGGCGGCACCATGCCGCGACAGCGCGGTGCGGATGATCCAGCGATCGAGCCGCGACGCGATGCCGAACCGCTCGGCCACCGGAATGAACTCGCCGGGTGGCACCAGCCGGCCGTTGCGTGCGGCGAGCCTGGCCAAGACTTCGACATGGCGGCTTTCCTGCCAGGGGCGGCCCAGAAGATGGATTTCCTGGCCAAACAGCTTCAGCCTACCGTCTTCCATGGCATCGACCGTATCGGCGACGATGCGCGCCGCGTTGAGGCCACCCGAACCCGATGCCGTATCGGTGGAGAAGACGGCAAATCGGTTTCGCCCGGCGGCCTTGGCCGCGTAGCAGGCGTCGTCGGCACAGGCCAGCGCGTCGGCCACCGTCGTGTCGGCGTCATCGACGAAAGCGATACCGATCGAGGCCGCCAGCTTGCGCGACGTGGCCGTCGATCCAAGTTCGGCATCGCGAACCGCGGCAAGTACCGCGTCGGCCAGCCGCCCGGCCTGCGCCGCATCGCAATTGGGCATCAGCAGCGCGAACTCGTCACCGCCCAGGCGCGCGGCATGCGCCTTCGCGGGAAGGCAGCCCAGAATGCCTTGCGCAACGCTTTTCAGTGCCAGGTCGCCGGCCGCGTGGCCGGCAAAATCGTTGAGCGCCTTGAAGTAGTCGAGATCGACATAGAACACGGAAAGCGGCAGCAACTGCGCGGCCGCGATATGATCGGCCAGCAGCCGGTCGAACGCGGCGCGGTTCAAGAGACCGGTGAGCGCGTCATGGCGGGCCGCATAGGCAAGCTCCTGCTCGCGCTGCTTGTCTTCGGTGATATCGCGCACCGTGCCCAGGATCTGCCCCGCCAGCCGGCGGTCCCGAATTTGCGGGTCGGCGATGAAACGCAGCAGGGATTCTATGTGCCGGACCTCTCCGTCGCGCCGCACGATGCGGTATTGCACGGCGGTGACCTTGTCCGTTTCGAGCGGCACCAGATGCGCGCGCGACGCGGCGTCCTTGTCGTCCGGATGCAGATAGCCGAACCAGTGGTCGCGCTCGACTTCGGCGGTGTCGGAGACGAGCCCGAAAATCTCCCTGGTGCGTTGGTCCCAATAACTTTTGCCGCCCGCGAGGTCGTGGTGCCAGATGCCGGTGCCGCTGGCGGCGAGCGCCAGGCGGAAGCGCACATTGACCTGCTCGAGTTCGGCCTCGGCGGCCTTCTGCTTGGAGATGTCGGTCTGCACACCCATCAGCCTGAGCGGCTTTCCCATCGCGTCGCGCTCGACGACGCCGCCGCGATCGAGCACCCACACCCAATGTCCCTGCTTGTGCTTCAGCCGCAATTCGGTCTCGATGGCGTCGGTCAGGCCGGCAATGTGGCGGTCGCCGCTGGCCAGCGCCCGCTCGCGGTCGTCGGGATGGGTCAGTTGCAGCCAAAGGTCGCTGGTGTTGGCCAATTCGCTCTCATCGTAGCCTAGCATCCGCGCCCAGGTCGCGGAATAAAAGCAGTCGCCGGTCACAAGATCCCAGTCCCAGACGCCAAGATGCGCGCGCTCCAGGGCTTTTGCCCAGAACGTTCCATTGCGACTTTTCTTATCCTGACGCGCCATCGTCTGCTTCGCCTGCTCCACCGCGGCGCAATCTGCGGCAAAACCAGAGAAGAAACAGTTACCGCGCGGGCGGAGTTTCGACGTCTGATTGGGAGCCCCTGTTCATCAAGGCCGTACCGAACTACTCCAGGCAGCCGTCAATTTCCCCAGGTCGACGACACGACATTGCCCGCCGTCACGCCGGACAGTCTTTCGCGCTTCTCGAGCCTCGGCTTTTCATAGGTCTTCTTCATTGCCATCGCCTTCTCCCGTGGCCATCCGATTTCCAGGGTCTAGCTGAGGCGGGGCAGCCATGCTTGGGCTCAGCGGAACGGGTTCCGGCCCAGGCGGCCCTGCCCGGCGCCGAACCCGCCTTTTCGATTGGCCGGCAGGAACCGGAGTTTTGTGTCTGGCGGATCGTCCTACTGCTGCCCAGGTCAGCGGCGCAAGCCGGTGACCCCTGGATCATCGGCGGCGCCGATGATCCCATGCACGACAACAACAAGGACCTTCCAATGACCAAGCAAGAAGACAACAAGGCCGTCGTCGTCAGATGGTTCACCCACTTCTGGGGTGAACGTTGCGATCTGTCGGTCGTCGACGAGATCGCGGCACCCGACATGCTGCTGAAATATTCGCTGCACGAGCCGCGCCGCGGCCGCGACGACATCAAGGCCTTCATGGCCGACTTCCGCGCCGCCTTCCCGGACCTCAACTTCTGGGCCACCGCCGACCTGATTGCCGAGGGCGACTATGTCGTCGGCCAGTGGGAGGGCGGCGGCACGCATACCGGCCCAGCCTTCGGCGACTTCCTCGTCGGTTCGCTGCCGGCCGCCACCGGCCGCATCATGCGCTTCACCGGCACCACGGTGCTGAAGGTGGTTGACGGCAGGATCGTCGAGGAAATCGGCCTCGATGACGGCGTCGCCGCCCTCACCCAGCTCGGTCTGATCAAGACCGCCTGAGGCGATCAGGCAAAACGATCGTTCGGGCCAGGCGGCGTCAATGCCGCCTGGCCTCATTGCTTATTGGCTCGGCGCCATTGCGTGCTCGCATGACACTTTCGGATTCATGTCGGCGAACGTGCCTGTCGGGTTCCCTTTCCAGGCCCAGACATGCAGCTCGTAGAATTCACCCAGGCCATAGCGGTTGGGGGCGTTGTTGAAGTTGAACAGCTGGCCGTCCAACGATGCCGGTCCTTTCGAAGTGATGTACTCGACCGCCACCAGCTTCAGCGTGCCATCGGCCATCGGCTCGTACATCACAGCTTCGGGACGGGCGATGTCGATCTTGTCGTCCTTCAGATACTGGCCGTTGACATAGTGGATGCCCATGGCGCCGCCGGTGATGCCGCTGGCACAAGGAATAGGCGCATAGCCCTCTGATACCGCTGTCTTGACGTCGACAAACCGGCTGTTGACAGCCCGCACCTTGTCGGCCAGCGGGTTGGGGCCGGAGGCAGCTTCAGCCGGCTCCTGATGCGCCTGCGCGAGGGTGGTGCAGATTGCCAGCATGGTCCCCGCCATAAGAAGTCCGCTGCGAAAGTTTGATATCATCTTCATTCCATTCTTCTTGAAAAAGCACAGCTGGCCGGCCGCCGAAAATACGGAGGCCCGGCAGGCAAGCGCTGTGGCTGTTGTTGCTTGGAGATCCCGAAATTGATGTAACGGCTACCGAAAAGGATCATCCCTTCGGCAGATACGGGATCGTTCCGGCCAGATCGGTGTTGTCGATCATCTGGAAACGGCTGTCGCTGCCGTCCTGACGGGCCGAGACGAAGGGCGCGTAGGCAGGATCGGTGGTGAAGGCGCGCGCCGCCGCTTCCGACGGGAACGCCATCAGCGCGATCAGCGTGGTATCGAGCGGCTTGCCTTCAAGCGTTTTCACATTGCCGCTGCGCGACAGATATCTGCCGCCATGCTTGTGGACGAGATCGTGCACCGAGGCGGCGTAAGCCGGCACCCACTGCGGGTCGTTTATCTTGATGTCTGCGATAACGTAGGCGGTCATGGTGGTCTCCTGGTTGCGGTGCACAGGCGTATCCCGTGCAACCGGCCAAAAGGCTCGCATGGCAGGACCCTCGCCAACCAGTCCGCGATCTGTACCGGGGCAGTACAGTTTCCGTACTGGCCGCTTCATTCATGAAGGCCTAATATTCGGTCAGGTTTGAGGGAGAGGCACCAATCATGAGCCAGCACGGATACAAACAATTCTGCCCGCTATCGATGGCCGCTGAGGTGCTGTGCACCCGCTGGACCATGGTGCTGATGCGTGAACTGGTGGCCGGCTCGACCCGCTTCAACGATCTTCGCCGCGGCGTCCCCAAAATGTCGCCGACCCTTCTGTCGCAACGGCTGAAGGAACTTGAGATCGCCGGGATCGTCGAGCGCAAGGAAGTGCCGGGCGAAAAAGGCATCTTCGAATATCGGCTGACGGAAGCCGGCCGGGATTTGCGTCCTGTCGTCGAGGCAATGGGCTTCTGGGGGCAGAAATGGGTCGAGTCCCGGCTGTCGCTGAAGAACCTCGATCCGTCGTTGCTGATGTGGGACATGCGGCGCAATCTAAACCCCTCGCCGCTGCCTGAAGGGCGCACGGTGATACAATTCCTGTATCAGGATCTCCCGGCGTCCAAACGGTCGTGGTGGCTGATCGTCGAGAAGCACGGTGAGGTCGATCTGTGCTGGTACGATCCGGGCTTCGATGTCGATCTCTACGTCTCGACCGACCTGCACACGATGACGGCGATCTGGATGGGAGTGCTGACCGTCGAGAAGGCCGGCGCCAGGGTTGCCCTGACCGGCGACCAGGCCATCGGCAGGAAGATGCAGACCTGGCTCGGCCTCAGCCCATTCGCGGTGGAACCCAAGCGCGCGGCTTAGGAGAATCGGTGCATGTTAGGCGCGCCTGCGGCCCCTGTCATTTGCAAGGTGATAGGGTTGCACGAGGACTTCGGCGGGAATTTTCCATTCCTTGTTCAGTTTGAAGACCATATCCAGGGTGAGTGCGCGCTTTTTGTTCAACACCTCGGTCGCCCGGGGTGATGATCCGATCACCTCGGCCAGCGCCTTCCGCGACAGGTTGAACAGTTCCATGTGCGAATGAATGGCTTCAACGGGATCCGGTGCTTCAATCGGGTAGTGCTTATCCTCATAAGCCTCGATCAGGGTTGCGAGAACGTCGAACCGGTCACCATCGAGAGAGCCGACCTCCGGCTCATTTTCGAAATATTTAGTGATTTCGGCGATCGCCCAATCGTAATCGGCGACGGTCTTAATGGGTCGAATGTTTTCCATCACACCTTCTCCGGATCAATCTTGTCATACTCTTTGTGCGTGCCGACGAATTTGATCAGAACGCGGTGAAACTTGTAGGCGACGTGGACAATCAAACGATACTTGTTGCCGCTAATGTCGAAAATGATGCGATTGTCACCGACGAAATCAACTGTCGCTCCAAACGCATCCTTGACGTCAGCCGGGGTCTTCCAATCAGCATTCCCGACAGCCACATACCAAGCCGTCAAAGGAGCTTCGGCCTGATTGTGTTTTGCCCAAATCCTTCAGCGCCTTCTTGGCAATTATCTGCATGACCTGATATAGCAAATTCCCAAATTGGGAACAAGAGGATTTTCCCAAATTGGGAAAGGCAAGTGAGGTTCTCCAGGCACTTGTCAGGAAACGGGTGGCGGGGCCGGCTTGTGGTGGCTTCAATGCGGTCATGTTCATCACCCTGGCCAAGAATCTGAAGTCCGCGCCGCTGCAAATCACCGACGATCCGCGCTGGGCGCGCATCGTCGCGCGCGACAAATCCGCCGACGGCGCATTCTGGTATTCGGTGGCGACGACGGGCGTCTATTGCCGGCCTTCCTGTCCGTCTCGGCGCGCCAATCCGAAAAATGTGCAGTTGCACGACACGCTGGACCAGGCCAGGGCGACCGGTTTTCGCCCGTGCCGGCGCTGCGATCCACATGGCCCGTCGCTCGAGGCCGGCAACGCGGCGATGGTCGCTGCTGCCTGCCGCAGGATCGAGCAGAGCGAGGAAGAACCCTCGCTGGCTGAATTGGCGGATGC
>NZ_RZQE01000399.1:0-5589 GCF_004022955.1 Mesorhizobium sp. M7A.F.Ca.US.002.01.1.1
GCTTGGCATCCGCGTAGTCGCTGCTCCCCTCATTCCCATCGGACGCATTCATCGCCATATCGCGCGGGTCCAGATAGCCTTCGAATGCGGATTCTGCAAAAGGACCTGCCAGACACGCAACTATCTCCCGGATCGCATCATCGCGTTCCAAACATCGATCCATATCGTCCTCGAAAATCGGCTTTCGCTTCGAGGTGAATCCTTGCGCTGAATAAAAACCCGCGCCTTCGACAACACCACCGCACTCTCCGTCACCGACGTCGGGGTAAATACTAACACTTGAGAAAGCAGGGAGTTCACGGTCGTCGTCGAACGTCTGACGGTGCAAAACGATGGCGGCCACCGCGTGCCCGGCTTCGTGATGCGCCACAAGCGGCAGATATTGGGAGGCTACATTCATGCGGTGCGGCTCTCAGGTCTAGTTTGCTTTTGCGCATAGGACCGCAATTGTCGTGCCAACTGGGAAAATCGTTTCGGGCAATGCGATCGCTCCGATAGCGTTGC
Organism: Mesorhizobium sp. M7A.F.Ca.US.002.01.1.1; assembly: GCF_004022955.1. NCBI lineage: Bacteria > Pseudomonadati > Pseudomonadota > Alphaproteobacteria > Hyphomicrobiales > Phyllobacteriaceae > Mesorhizobium > Mesorhizobium sp. M7A.F.Ca.US.002.01.1.1. Next base: position 505 of record NZ_RZQE01000399.1, read on the forward strand.
GTCTCCTGTCTGACATTGTTGGGAAGTCGACACGCGCCCGTCGCAATGCGGTCGACCTTCCGCGCGAGTTGGGTGACCCGTGAAGGCGGCCGACCAGGACGATGTTGCGCTGATCGGCGACGAAGGCGCGGCCGGGCGAGATCGCGCATCAGGGGGTGACCGGCGTGTCGGCGAAGTCGAAGTCGTCGATGTCCTTGGCCAGCGGCAACTTGGCGACAGCGAACTGGTATTTGATGGAGCGGGCCTGCTTCTCCGATATCTCGGCCTGCAAGAGATCACCGACAATCCTGGGCGGCTCGTGCCGTCGCTTGATGGCGACGCGCCCATGATCTCGTCATAGGCTCTGCGCATTCCGTAGAGCTTCAGCGCTCCCATCAGTTCCAGTACCTCGGTGCGTTCCATGGCTGTTTGTCCTCCTGAGACTGTCATAGCGGGTGCAGTCGGCGACCGCTCGTGAGCTAGCTTCAGCGCTTGGGGAATGGAAAGGATCGTGCCCGGCGCCGGATCGCGGCTGCGGGCCAGGATGTTGAGGATCACCGGCGCCGACGATGCACCGTGCTCGATGGCTTCCTGACAGGCGGCCTCGACCGCGCTCAATCCGTCGGTCAGCACCCAGGTGAGGATCAACACCATCTGCCGGTCGACGTCATCAACCGCCTTGAGCTGCGCCGCACCTTCTCCATTGCCGACCGCACGACCCAGCCAAGGAACGGCGCGCGCCGTGTGCCAGGGATCGTAGGCGACCTCGTTGCGGCCAAAGGAGCGAACGTGTTCTCCCACGACCACGCCATCCTCTGGCGGATGCGATCCGATCGACATAAGCATGGATCTCGATGGGCCGACCGACGGCACTCGACAGCACCGAGTATTTGTTGTTGTCGAAGCGCACCGTGCAGGTCTTCGACACCGACGGGGGAATGCAATGGAAGCCGTCGAAGCGACCGGCAGCCGCTCCCGCTGCGGCTTGGCCGCATTCGCCGACAGCAGCCGGTCCCGCGTCTCACGCCGAGCTCCCATGCGGGGATAGGGCTGGTGCTTGCGCTCGTAGCGGAACTGCGTCTCCTCAGAACGCAGGACCTTGCGCACCACCTTGCGCGAGATCTTCAGCTCACGGCAGATCGCTTTGATCGACTTCCCCTGGACCAGCGACAGCCGACGTATCTTTGCAATCGTCTCTAAAACCAACATCCAAAACACAAATGCCTCCGATCAAGCCGGAGGCATCTTGATGACCCCATCGTTAAGGGGTCCCGTTTGGACGAAAATCACCCTTTAAACAGGGTCCCCATTCCACGAAAAATCAATGCACTACCTTCCAAAGCTGCGAGAGATCGCCACCGACCGCTTTGAAGGGGCTTTCGGCGGTCTCGTCAGCGAGGTTGTGGCATGAAGAAACATCAATCCACAGCATTGGGCCGAAGCATGCCACGGGCTCATGCCGCGGGAGAGCGGGAAGATATTCTTGAAAGAAGAAGCGGTCTCCGACATCAATACCGACAGGATGGGCAGCTTTCTCACATCACTTGAGGTCGAGCGTGGCAGTTGCGACCCGCAATGCAAGGCTGGCGGCGATGCATGCCTTTGCGCGGTTCCTGATTTCGGAGCACCCCGAATATTAGGATACGCTGCAACTGGTGGTGACACTTCCCTTCAAGAGGGCGCGTGGGTGGCACCTGTCGAATATCTCGATGAGCCCGGAAATCAAGAGCGTCCTGGCGCGTATCGTCCGCCGCACGCCTTCTGGACAGCGGGATTACGCTCTGTTTTCGCTGATGTTCAATACGGATGCACGAGTTCAGGGATCCTGAATCTTCGATTGTGACCTTCGTCTGGTATCGCCCTGTCCCGCCGAGCAAAGCAACGACCGCCCCACACTGCTCACCCGGTTCGGTGTTCCATACTTGCTGCGCACACATGGCTGCGGGCGAAGGAACCACCATGGCGGAAAAAAGCATCCATCATCGCCCTTTGCGGGACACGACGGCCATCCACCTCGTCAAGGCGGGTGTTGACATCGCCACCATCAGTCGATGGCCAGGCCACTCGGGCTGAACTAACGATGCGCTACGCCCAGGCCGGTATCGATATGAAGCGGCAAGCGCTCGAACAAGGCTTCCCCGACGTGATGTCATCGGCAAAAGATCAGACGATCATCGCTTTGATGGCTGGATGTTTGGCTGGCTGCACCGCTTGTAGACGCTCAGTTATGTGGAGTTGTATCGCGGGAAGTCGCGCGTCTTGGGCTTTTGCGGTGTCAGCTCCACATCTCTCCGCAGTGCACGTTGTCACTGTTGAAGAGCCGTTTGTTCAATCTTCGTCCTGGCACGGCAAGGGTTGTCGATATTGTGGGCGTCTTGCGCTTGCCGAGCTTGTCCGAAATCCAGCGCCGGATCAGGCGTGAACACTGTTGCGTAGTTCGTCAGCCAGAGCGCGGAGAACGTCGGCGCTTCCTTCCAGCGCCGTAAAAGCGTAGGGATTGAGGAACTGTCGGCCCCAGAACAGATTGCGATCTGTGCCGGATAGCGTAGCTTCCTCGCTGACACGCGGCCAATTCTCCGCAATGCATCGGAGCTGGCCTTCAACAATCGCAAGAGCTTCCGGCGCGCTGAGCAGGAAGTGATGCGCCGCTTCAAGGCAGGACGCTATCCGGCTCATGCGGTTATTGCCGCTGATGAGCATGGCCTGGCTGGCCTCCTGGCCACTGCGGGCCTGCGGACAAATATCGTACGCAGGCGTGAGGGTGAGCTTAGCGCCGTCCCAGAATGCCGCATGGTTGCGGGCATGATCGTCGGTGTTGCCGCAAAGTATGTTGAAGACAATGCGGCTGAACAACTCGCGCAGAGTTTCCGACGGCGCGGTGAATCGGTGGCGAATGATCTCCGCCAAATCCTGGTAGCTGGCGTAACGCGCCATCATCTCATCGAGCGCGAGCATCGTCAGCGCTGAGACCATGGATTTGCGTTGCCAGCCGCCCGTGACCTTGATCCGGTCGAATCGCTCGACGAGCAACACGTCGTTGCCTGCGGCGCGAACGAGCGAGACGGATGCCGCTCTGATGCCGCACAAGGCGGCAAGCCGCATGGCTATGAATTCTCCTTTGACGACGCTGTAAAGGTCGGCAGACGAGGAAAATTTCGCGACATGCTTGACGGCGTCACCCTCGATCAGCGCCTTTGGCCTTGCGCCGCCGATCGAGCTGCCGTGATGCAGCGCCTGATCTAATTCGGGGGTGAGCGGAATACCTTTCTCTACCCGCTCCGCCGATTGGACAAGCTCTTCGAGAGTGGCATTGGCCAGTGCGCGCGGCTCGTAATGCATTGGCGAAAACTGAAAATCGAGCGCGCCGATGCGGTCCGAGCCTGATTCCAGCAAGAACGTCAGTTCTGAAATATCGAGCCGCGCGATTTCATCGCCCTTCACACCGAATTTGCGGTTTAGGATAACCCGTCGTCCCCAGGCATCAGGGGCAGCATCGCGGATGCATCCCGGCATGGTTAGGCCAGGAAGCAAAGGCAATTCGCCTGCCTTCAGGGGCAGTTCCGGGAGATAAAGCGGGATCGCGCTTCCCAGTTCACGAAAGCTCCTGCCATAGTTGAAGCTGACGAGTCCGTCATGGGCATATAGCCGCCCGGCGACAACCGGCGCGGTCTCGCCCGGCAGCCAGACCCAGACATAGGCTTCGTCGTACTTGGGGACCTTAGAACTCATCGACGATCTGCTTGCCGGCCTTGTAGACGTGCTTCGGCAGCAGCGCGATGCGATCGTCCATGCGGCCTGTGAGGGCTGTGATGCCATTGCCGTCGGCATCGAACAGCTTCACACCGACAATGGCAGCAGCTTCGAACATCAGTCCGATTTCGACTTTGGGATCGCCCTTCTCGATGCGCTGCAGGGTGCTGCGTGAAACACCGATTCTCTCGGCTAACTCCTGTGCGGTTAACCGGTGCTGCATCCGGCCAAGCCGGATGGTCTTACCGAAAAGGCCAAGCGCTTCCATCGCGTAGCGCGAATAGGTGCGTTTATACGTTGCCTTCATTCGGGTCTCTGTGACCTATGCATGATCCATATCGCCTTCTTTCGAACTTTATATAGGTAATGTCACAGAGCGACTGCCAAAGTCAAGACTCCGTATCGCAAGCGTTACCCATCCGAACGAGGAAGGCGGATATTGCCGACGGCTCCTGCACAACCGGCCAGCTCTGCGCGTCTCGGGCGAGGCGGAGATCTGGCGCTGGATCGCGGACAGCCTTGAGACGCCTCGCATGAGTCATTCATGGGCGGTCCCTGGTGCGGGGCCGCGGCGCTCGACTGCTGGCCGACATTCTCGGCGGCGGGACCCGCATCCGGCTACACCAGCACTTTTCGACCGCATACGCGCCCAGCTTCTCTCCGAAATCATTGCCAATGAGCGCGAACCTCATGCGATCGCCGAGCTGGCCTGGCGGCGCGGAATCTACGCACGCATCCGTATTCGAGACCGCCCAAGGGAGGCTGACTAGCGTAACGCCCTCCGATCTAAGCGCCTTCCACAAAGCCGCTTTCGCACGCGACGGGCTGCATGTGGCGGTCGTAGGCGACATAGATGCCAAGCCCTGAGAGTAAGGCTCTACCAGCTGTTCGGCGATTTGCCTCAGAAACTGGCGCTTGCCGGCGCGAACCAGTGGTATCGCGAGGGCGAGCACGCCGAGCGCTTTTCCTCCGCCCTCCACTGACCACAGACCCGCACGCAACGAAGCCGCGCTCGATCTTATCGTGGCGTGGCTAGGTGCAATGTTTGCTCTCGCCATCAGGCCGGCTTTCCCGATGGCGTGGTCAACCTGATCTATGCGTCCGAAGGTGATCGCGTGGGCCGTGAACTCTGCACCAATTCCAAAGATCAGCTTTACCGGTTCGAACGAGGTCGGACGGCTGCTGATGCGTCAGTGCTCTGACCAGATCAAGAAGGTCAGCCTTGAAACCGGCGGCAATGCACCTTTCATCATCTTCGATGATGCCGACATTGACGGTGCTGTTGACGGTGCGGTCCAGGCGAAGTTCCGCAATGCCGGCCAGACCTGCGTTTCCGCGAACCGCATTTACGTCCAA
>NZ_RZQE01000039.1:0-24867 GCF_004022955.1 Mesorhizobium sp. M7A.F.Ca.US.002.01.1.1
ATACCAGGCCGGGCCGCCGGCCTCGATCTGCAGCCGGTCGACAGGCGCACCGCAGGCTTCAAGTGCGGCGATCGCATCGGCCTTGGCGTCGAACACGCCGACCGGGCCGGAATTGCCGGCCCAGTTGCGGCCGGAACCGTCGAGCTTGGCGGTGCCGCGACGCACGCCGGCGGCGACGCGCCGCTGCTGGTCGGCGCCGTCGCCCTCATAAGTGCCCGACACTTCGAACAGCGCCACGTCGCCAATACCCTTGTCGGCGTTGCGCTGGGCAGCCGCGATCAGGCCCGGCAGCAGCGAGGGCCGCATGTCGGACATGTCGGCGGCGATCGGGTTGGCGAGCTTCAGCGCGGTCTGGCCGCCGCCGAACAGCTCGGCGTGCTTGGCCGGAATGAACGACCAGGTAACGGCTTCCATCATGCCGCGCACGGCAAGCGCGCGCTTGGCCGTGCGGGTACGGACCTGCAGCGTGGTGAGGATCTTTGCATTGACCGCGTCATGCGCACCGAGCGGCTGCGGCGCGATGTTGTCGACACCGTGGATGCGCATGACCTCCTCGACCAGGTCTGCCTTGCCATCGACGTCGGGGCGCCAGGACGGCACGGCGACATCGACGACATCGCCCGAGCCCTCCGGCTTGAAGCCGAGGCGCGACAGGATGTCGAGGCTTTCCGCGCTGGGAACCTCGATGCCGGTCAGCCGCTTCACTTCCGAAAGCGGGAAGGAAACGATCTTCGGCGTGTGACCGGCATAACCGACGACCTCCATTTCGGTCGGCGTGCCGCCGCAGAAATCGAGCACCAGTTTCGTTGCCAGTTCGACGCCCGGAACCATGAATTCGGGGTCGACGCCGCGCTCGAAGCGGTAGCGCGCATCGGTGATGATGCCGAGCGTGCGGCCGGTGCGCGCCGTGGTGATCGGATCCCAAAGGGCGGATTCGATCAGCACATCTGAGGTGTTCTCGTCGCAGCCCGAATGCTCGCCGCCCATAATGCCGGCGATCGACTCGACGCCGTTGTCATCTGCGATGACGCACATTTCCGGCGTCAGCGTGTATTCGCGGCCGTCGAGCGCCTGCACCTTTTCACCATCGCGCGCGCGGCGCACGACGAGATTGCCGGCAACCTTGCTGGCGTCGAACACATGCAGCGGGCGGCCGCGGTCGAAGGTGACGTAGTTGGTGATGTCGACCAGTGCGCTGATGGGTCTCAGCCCAATGGCGATCAGCCGCTGCTGCAGCCATTTTGGCGAGGCTCCATTCTTGACGCCCTTGACCAAGTTGAGCGCGAAGCCGGGGCAAAGCTCCGGCGCTTCGATCGTCACCTTGATCGGACACATGCCATTGCCGACATGCGGCATGATGGCGCCGCCGACGAGGCGGCCAAGCCCGCTCGCCGCCAGATCCCTGGCGATGCCGTAGACGCTGGTGGCATCCGGCCGGTTCGGCGTCAAGTTGATCTCGATGACCGGATCGTCGATGTGCGCATAGGCGGCGAAGCTGGTGCCGACCGGCGCATCCTCAGGCAGGTCGATGATGCCATTGTGTTCGTCGGACAGCTCCAGCTCGCGCTCGGAACACATCATGCCGTGGCTTTCGACGCCCCTGATCTTGCCGACCGTCAGCGTTACGTCGATGCCGGGCACATAGGTGCCGGGCGCGGCAAAGGCGCCGATCAGGCCCGCGCGGGCGTTTGGCGCGCCGCAAACGACCTGCACCGGAGGCTTGCCGTCGCCGGTGTCGACGGTCAGCACGCGCAGCCGGTCGGCATCGGGATGCTGAACCGCCGTCAGCACCCTGGCGATGACGAATGGTTTCAGGCTCGACTTGTCGTCGACATGCTCGACTTCGAGACCGATCGAAGTCAGCCGCTCGACGATCTCGTCGAGCGTGGCGTCGGTCTCGAGGTGGTCCTTGAGCCAGGAGAGGGTGAATTTCATGGGACTGTTCCGTCTGGTCTTTTGACGCTTGATTTCAGATGTCTCGGCAGGTCGTCGGACATATGCAGGAAGGCAAGCTGCTCGCCGATATAGGCATGCAGCGTCGGCTGGAAATCGGCCGGCATGTCCATGGCGCCGAGCATGAAGTAGATGTCTTCTTCCAGCCGCTCGTCGACATAGGCGATGGGTGAGCCGCAGGTGCCGCAGAAAGAGCGCGTCACCGGGCCGTTCTCATACATCTTCAGCGCCTTGCCGGTGAACGCGACCTGATCGACCAGGAAGCCGACAAAGGCCGACACCGGCGCGCCGCTGGCCCGCCGGCAATCGCCGCAATGGCAGTAGCTGACGTGATGCGGTTCGGCAGAGGCCTCGAACCGCACGGCGCCGCAGCGGCAGCCGCCGGCATAGGGCGCTGTCATGCGCTCAGGCCTCCGAACAAAGTCGGCATGTCGAGCGGCCGGAAGCCGTAATGCGACAGCCAGCGCACGTCTGCATCGAAGAAGGCGCGCAGGTCCGGCATGCCGTATTTCAGCATGGCGATGCGGTCGATGCCCATGCCCCAGGCAAAACCCTGATATTCGTCCGGATCGAGACCGCCATGGCGCAGCACGTTGGGATGCACCATGCCACAGCCGAGGATCTCCATCCAATCGGAGCCTTCGCCGAAGCGCACTTCGCCGGGCCGCGAGCGATCGCACTGGATGTCAACCTCGAGGCTTGGCTCGGTGAACGGGAAGAAGGACGGCCGGAAGCGCATCTTAACCTGCGGCACCTCGAAGAAGGCCTTGCAGAACTCCTCCAGCACCCACTTCATGTTGGCGACGTTGGCTGTCTTGTCGATCACCAGCCCCTCGACCTGATGGAACATCGGCGAGTGGGTGGCGTCCGAATCCTGCCGGTACGTCTTGCCAGGAATGACGATGCGGATCGGCGGCTTCTTCGTTTCCATGGTGCGGATCTGCACCGGCGAAGTGTGCGTGCGCAAAAGCTTGCGCTCGCCCTTCTCGTCCGGCTGGAAGAAGAAGGTGTCGTGCATCTCGCGCGCCGGGTGGCCTTCGGGAAAATTCAGCGCGGTGAAATTGTAATAGTCGGTCTCGATGTCGGGACCTTCCGCGATGGAGAAACCGAGATCGCCGAAGATCGCGGCAATCTCGTCGATGACCTGGCTGATCGGATGGATACGGCCGCGCTCAGCCGGCGACTGCCGCACCGGCAGCGTCACGTCGACCTTTTCGGCGGCGAGGCGGGCGGTGATCGCCACATCCTTGAGCTCAGCCTTGCGGGCAGTCAGCGCGTCGGTGACGCGGTTCTTGAGGCCGTTGATGGCTGGGCCTTTGATCTGGCGCTCCTCGGCGGTCATGGCGCCAAGTGTCTTCAGCATCTCGGACACGCTGCCCTTCTTACCGAAAGCAGCGATGCGCACGGCCTCGATGGCCGGCTCATCGGCGGCCGAGGCGATCTCGGCCAGAAGTGAGTTTTCAAGCGTATCCAGGCCAGTGGTTGCGTCGTTCACGGTCAAACTCGCTGCGTTGGGAGGTCGGCCTCAAAGTGAAAGTCACTTCTAAAGTGAAATCACTCCAAGGATCAGGCAAAAGAAAAACCCGCGCCAGCCGTGCCAGCGCGGGTTCCCCAAATCAGAATTGCGAATGCTTGGGAAGCGCTGGTCTTAGGCGACAGCGCTTTCAAAAGCGTTCGGCGTGGTGTTCTTCAGATATTCGAGCGCCACCTTGGCCTTGGCGACCAGGGCCGCGAAAGCCTGCGGCTCGTGGATGGCCATGTCCGACAGGATCTTGCGATCGATCTCGATGCCCGACTTGTTGAGGCCGTCGATGAAGCGGCCATAGGTCAGGCCATGCTCGTGGGTCGCGGCGTTGATACGCTGGATCCACAGCGCGCGGAAGGAGCGCTTGCGGTTCTTGCGGTCGCGGTAAGCGTATTGCAGCGACTTTTCCACCGCCTGCTTGGCGATGCGGATGGTGTTCTTGCGGCGGCCGTAGAAGCCTTTCGCGGCTTTCAGGACCTTCTTGTGCTTGGCGTGCGAAGTGACGCCTCTTTTTACGCGTGCCATGTCATGATCTCCTTAAAAGCAATTCCAGGAAAAGTGCCTTGCGGTTTTCCGTTCGGAATTGCGTAAAACAAATGCGTGTCCGGACCGAATGCCTTAGAGGCCGTTCGGCAGAAAATTCTTGATGACCTTCTTGCCATCCGGTTCAGCCAGAACCATCGTGCCGCGGGCATTTCGAATGAACTTGTTGGAACGCTTGATCATGCCGTGACGCTTGCCGGCCGCAGCCGACAGGACTTTACCCGTACCTGTGATCTTGAACCGCTTCTTGGCGGCCGATTTGGTCTTCATCTTGGGCATTTTGCTACTCCGTATTGTTGGCGCACTATCGCGCTTCTTGTTCGCTTCAGGCCGACCAAAGCCCGAAAAGCAAATGAAACCGCCACGGCATGCCCTGCCGGGCGGTTTTCTTGAACGGCGGTGCTATACGTCAAAGACGGCCCGCGCGCAACACCTGTGGAGATGCGGCGCTGTGTCCTCGTCAGGGCAGCGTGAACCAGACCGGCAACATGCCTGACAGCTGGGCGCCGTCGATCAATTCGAAGGCCGGCAGCGCGATCAGAAACACCAGGCCGTCGAGCAGCGTGGTCAACAGCAGGCGCGGCTTGAAGTTTCCGGTATCGCCCTCCTGGTAGAGCGACAGTTTTGGGAAGAAGCGAGGCACCCGCGCCAGATAGGCCTGATACGGCGCGCCGAGCGCTTCCTTGAGGAACTTCTCCTCGCGCAGGATGACGATATGGAACGCCCCCGCGCACAAAAGCCCGAAGAGGATGATACCGGAGAACGAACCGATCTGCGCGCCGACACCGGCTGCGGCTACGGTCGAGAACACATAGAGCGGGTTGCGGGTGATCGAGTAAGGCCCGCCAGTCACCACCTCGGACGATTTGCGCCCGCCTATGTAGAGTGTCGCCCAAAGGCGGCCCACGATGCCGAGGAAAATCAGCAGCACGCCGAACATTTCGATCGTCTCGTGCACGGCTGTGTCGGGCGGAAACGTCGATTGGCCAAATAGCAATGCTGCAAACAGCACGACCACGAGAACGGCAAGCACTATCCGGCGCATATGCTGGTAATTGCCCAGCCCGTGTTTGAAGTCCACGTCCGAAACCTTGACTTCATCGACCATAGTGAATCCGATCGTCAGGAATTTTGCCGGCGATCGCAGCGTCTGAACAAGAAGAAGGCGTCCCGCCGATCGCCGGGACGCCTTGCGATGTGATTCAGGCGGATTTAAGCGCGATGGCCAAGCCTGACGTCATCGTGATCCTAGATACGCGCCGATGCAGATCTTAGCGCGGCGACAGCACCATCATCATCTGGCGGCCTTCGAGCTTCGGTTCCGCTTCGACCTTGGCAATCGTCGCCACTTCCTCGCGGACCTTGTTCAGAAGCTGCATGCCGAGTTCCATATGCGCCATCTCGCGGCCACGGAAGCGCAGCGTCAGCTTGACCTTGTCGCCTTCCTCGAAGAAGCGGCGAACCGCCTTCATCTTGGTCTCGTAGTCATGGCTGTCGATGTTCGGGCGCATCTTGATCTCCTTGATCTCGATGACCTTCTGGTTCTTGCGCGCCTCGGCCGCCTTCTTCTGGTTGGCGTATTTCAACTTGCCGAGATCAAGGATCTTGACGACGGGGGGCACCGCGTTGGGCGATATCTCGACGAGATCGAGCCCGGCCTCTTCGGCCAGCAGCAATGCGTCGTTGATGGAAACATCGCCGCGGTTCTGGCCTTCGGCGTCGATAAGCTGGACCCGGGGAACCCGGATGTCACGGTTGGAGCGCGGGCCATCCTTGGTCGGCGCCGCTGCTTTGAAAGGTCTGCGAATGGTCGTGGTCTCCTTGGCCGTTTCGTTCAGGATTTGTCAGTGTTGATGCATGGACGCGCCAATGTGGTGAGCGCGCGGGCGGAGTCAATAGCACAGCATTGACAGAAAATCACCCTGATCGCTGCCCTGCACCAAACAAAGAACATAGTGAGCACTTTTCGCCACGCCACCGACCGTGCCACAAGAATCCCGCGCCAGAAGAGGGCCTGAGGAAAAAGCCATGACCGCAACGCCCCCCGTCTTTATGGATGTCGATGGATCGCGCATCGCGGTGCGCCATACTGCTGGCTCTGCGCCCGGCATCGTCTGGCTCGGCGGCTACAAGTCGGACATGCTGGGCGCGAAGGCGCAGACGCTGTCGGACTGGGCGGCAAAAGAAGGCCGCGCCTTTCTGCGCCACGATTATTCCGGCCATGGCGAATCCGGCGGCGCCTTTGCCGACGGCACGATTTCGACATGGCTTGCACAAAGCCTTGCCGTGTTCCGGCATTTCACCAAGGGCAAACAGATCCTGGTCGGCTCCTCGATGGGCGCCTGGATCGCGCTGCGCATGGTGCAGGAATTGCGCAAGGCTGATGACAGCAACGTCGCCGGCCTGGTGCTGCTGGCGCCGGCACCGGATTTTACCGCTGAACTGATCGAACCGGTGCTGACCAAGGCGCAGAAGCGCGATCTCGCCAAAAAAGGTTTCTTCGAAGAGCCGTCGGACTATTCCACGGAACCCTACATCTACACCCGCGCGCTGATCGAGGACGGGCGCGACAACCTGACAATGACAGGCCCGATCGACACCCATTGCCCGGTGCATATCCTGCAGGGCCTGGCCGATGCGGATGTGCCGGCAAGCCATGCACTGAAGCTGGTCAGCCTGCTGCCCGCCGACGACGTGACCCTGTCGCTGATCCCTGACGGCGACCATCGCCTGTCGCGACCGCAGGATCTCGACATGCTGGTGCGGGCCGTCGATGCAATGGCGCAGAGGGGAAACTGATGCGCCTTTCCATTCCGATATCCGCCTTCGTCGCGGCGATCGTCGGCTTCGGCGGCACGCTGGCCATCGTCATCGCCGCCGCCAACGCAGTCGGCGCGACGCAGATCGAGACGGCAAGCTGGGTGACGACGATCTGCCTGGCCATGGCGATCGAGAGCCTGTGGCTGTCATGGCGCACGAAAATGCCAGTCATCACCGCCTGGTCGACGCCGGGCCTGGCGCTGATCGCGGCATCGAGCGGCTTTTCGATGGGTGAGGCCGTCGCCGCCTTCATCGTCACCGGCGTCCTTCTGATCGCCACCGGGCTGTTTCGGCCCCTGACGAAGCTGATCTCGAGAATACCGCCTTCCGTCGCCTCGGGCATGCTGGCCGGTATCGTCGTCACCTTCGCGCTCAATGCGGTGAAGACCATTCCCATCGACCCGTGGCTGATCCTGCCGCTGATTGCAGCCTTCTTCGTCATCCGCCTGTTCAACCCGGCGCTGTCGGTGCTGGCGGTGCTGATCGGCGGTGGCCTTGCCGCTTTCCTCACCGGCCGTGTCGGCGGCCTGCCGACACCGGAACTGTCGACGCTGACGCTGATTGCGCCTGATTTCACCGCCAAGGCGGTGATCGGGCTGGCACTGCCGCTCTATCTCGTCACCATGGCTTCCCAGAACCTGTCCGGCCTCGCCGTGCTGCGCGCCGCCGGCTACCATCCGGAGCCCGGCCCGCTGATCGGCGTCACCGGCCTGTTTTCGCTGCTGTCGGCGCCGTTCGGCGGCTCGACCACCAATCTGGCGGCGATCTCGGCCGCGATCTGCACCGGGCCGGACGTCCACCCCGACCCCGCCGAGCGCTGGAAGACCGGGCCGTTCTATGCGCTCGCCTATCTCATCTTTGCGATTTTCGGCGCTTCGCTGGTGGCGATCTTCGCGGTGCTGCCACAGAGCCTGATCGTACTGGTGGCGGGCCTGGCGCTGATGGCGTCGCTCGCCAACGCGCTTTCTATCGCGCTGAAGGAAGAGGCGGATCGCATGGCCGCCACCGTCACCTTTGTCGTCACCGCGTCGGGTCTGACGCTGTTCGGCGTTGGCGCCGCATTCTGGGGCCTGATTGCCGGGCTGGTCGTGCTTTTCCTCGATATGATCAAAAAGCGATAAACATTTCAGATGCTTGTCCGGATTTGGCGGACATTGTCTTGAATCGCCGTTTTTCTCTTCCCATTTCGATTCCACGCAGCCGGGTTTGGCTGTCTCCAACCGAAGGAATGGGAGAAAATGAACACATCCGCATTGATCCGTCCGGCCTGGACGCCGGCAACCATCGCGTTGATGGTTGTGGGTTTCATGGTGTTCTGGCCACTCGGCTTCGCCATGCTCGCCTACATCATCTGGGGCGACCGCCTCGATGGCTTCAAGCGTGACGTCAACCGCGCGACCGACGGCATCTTCGCCGGTTGCCGCCGCGGTTCCGACAAGGCCGCGCGCTGGGGCAATGGTTCCGCCCGCACCGGCAACGTCGCTTTCGACGACTGGCGCGAAAAGGAACTTGAGCGGCTGAACGAAGAGCGCCGCAAGCTCGACGAGATGCTGACCCAGTTCGACGAATACGCCCGCGAATTGCGCCGCGCCAAGGACCAGGACGAGTTCGACCGCTTCATGGCCAACCGCAACAAGTCGACGGCGCCGACGAAGACCGATCCGAGCACCGGAACGACGACCACCAAGCGTGGCAAGGGTTCGAACCTGCTTGACGACTGAGATCCGGCGACTGGTCACATCGTGAAAAAACGGCGTCGCGCGAGCGGCGCCGTTTCTTTTTTGTTCTAGTCGTTTTTCTCGAATCGCGTATCGTCCCGCCATGACTCTCGGCTTCTTTCGCAATCTGACAAAGCCCAAGCCCACGCCTGTCGTGGAGCGCGAATATTGCGTCGCCGGTCGCACGCTGCCGCTCAAGATCGTCGAGAGCGCCAGGGCGCGCCGAATGACGCTGCGTATCGATTCAGGCGGCCAGGGTCTGCGCATCACCGTGCCGCCAGGCCTGCGCCGCGGCGAAGTGGACAGGTTCCTCGAGCGGCATCAGGACTGGCTGGAGCAGCGACTGGCCAAGGTGCCGACGCGGCCGCAGGTGCGGCCCGGCATCAGGATCCCGGTGCGCGGCGTGCCGCACCGCATCGTCCATGAACCGTCAAAGCGCGGCACCGTCACCGTGTCGCGCGACGAACGTGGTCCGCTCTTGATCGTGCATGGCGACCGCATACATCTGCCGCGCCGCCTCGCCGATTTCCTCAAGCGCGAGGCCAAGAAGGAAATCGAGAAGCTGGTGGCCAAGCACACCGAGGCGCTTGGCAAGCGCGCCAAGGCGATCCGCTTCAAGGACACGTCAAGCCGCTGGGGGTCATGCACCTCCGAAGGCAATCTGTCCTTTTCCTGGCGCATCATGATGGCGCCGTCGCCGGTCATCAACTATCTCGTCGCGCATGAAGTGGCGCATCTCAAGGAGATGAACCACGGCCCGAAATTCTGGAAACTGTGCGAAAAGCTCTGCCCCGACGCCGATCGCTGCAAGGACTGGCTGAAGCGCAATGGCGGTGCGCTGCAGGCGATCATGTTCGAGTAGATCGCTCAATCGTCGTTGGCGGCGTTCAAGTCTTCGGGCCGCAACCCCTCATCGCCATGATGCGGCCACGGCAGGAAATTGCCGTCGAACTCATCGCCGCCGAAATAGTCGAGCGCGCGGTGCGCCTCGGCGCCATTGAATGCGGCCTTGTCGATCAGGTGCGCGATGACCTCGCGCGCCTGCGCAATCTTCTGCCTGAGTTCGGCTACGGTTCTGTCGGCCATGATCGTGCTCCCGCCTTGCGTCCTGTCCATCCATAGGTAGCGCCTTTGGCCGTGCCGGCAAACAGCATGCTTTTTCTCGACTCTTATCGCTTTTCATGCCAATTCCCGCGCCATGGCACTCGACATCAAAATCTGCGGCTTGAAGACCGACGCGGCAATGGCCGCGGCGCTGGCCGGCGGCGCCAGCCATGTCGGGTTTATCTTCTTCGCCAAAAGCCCGCGCTATGTCGAACCTGCCGAGGCTGGCCGTCTGCGCGAGGCCGCGCGCGGCAAGGCGATGGCGGTTGCCGTCACCGTCGATGCCGGCGACGCCTTCCTGGATGAAATCGTTGCCAAAATGCAGCCCGACATGCTGCAGCTGCACGGCGCGGAAACGCCCGAGCGCGTCGCCGAGGTCAAAGCCCGCTATGGCCTGCCGGTGATGAAGGCGCTGCCGCTCAGCGAGGCCGCCGATCTCGAACGAATGAAGCCATTCATCGGCATAGCCGACCGGTTCCTGTTCGACGCCAAGCCGCCCAAAGGCTCCGAACTGCCGGGCGGCAATGGTGTTGCCTTCGACTGGCGCATTCTCGCCGGCCTTGACGGCGGCGTCGATTACATGCTTTCCGGTGGGCTCAACGCCGCCAATATCGGCGATGCCCTTCGGCTTGCCAACCCGCCTGGGATCGACATTTCTTCAGGCGTGGAAAGCGCGCCGGGCGTCAAGGATCCGGCGCTGATCGAACAGTTTTTCCGGGCCGTCAGGGCCGCGCGGAACACCCGCGCAGCCTAGTGGTGCCTCAAACCAGAGCATGTCCCGGAAAAGTGGGAACCGGTTTTCCGACAAGGACATGCCTCATAGTCAAGATGCCAGGAGATCGGCGATGAACAAGCCGGCGACACCCAATTCCTTCCGCACCGGGCCCGACGAACAGGGCATGTTCGGCATTTTCGGCGGTCGTTTCGTTGCCGAAACGCTAATGCCGCTGATCCTCGATCTGGAACGGCATTGGAACGAGGTCAAGAACGATGCGGACTTCAGGGCTGAGCTGACTGACCTGTCGACCCACTATGCCGGACGGCCGTCGAAGCTTTATTTCGCCGAAGGCCTCACGAAGCATCTTCGTGAGGTTTCCTCGGCCAGGGGCCTCGCGGGCGGCGCGAAGGTCTACTTCAAACGCGAGGATTTGAACCACACCGGTTCGCACAAGATCAACAACTGCCTCGGCCAGATCCTGCTGGCCAAGCGCATGGGCAAGAAGCGCATCATCGCCGAGACCGGCGCCGGCCAGCACGGCGTGGCCTCGGCCACGGTTGCGGCCCGCTTCGGCTTTCCCTGCGTCGTCTACATGGGCGCCACAGACGTTGCCCGGCAAAGCCCGAACGTCTTCCGCATGAAGCTGCTCGGCGCCGAAGTGCGCCCGGTGACCGCCGGCCACGGCACGCTGAAGGACGCCATGAACGAGGCGTTGCGCGACTGGGTGACCAATGTCGAGGACACTTATTACCTGATCGGCACCGCCGCCGGCCCGCACCCCTATCCGGAGCTGGTGCGCGACTTCCAGTCGGTGATCGGCATCGAGGCGCGGGCACAGATCCTCGAGCAGGAAGGCCGGCTGCCCGACACCATCATCGCCGCTGTCGGCGGTGGTTCGAACGCCATCGGCCTGTTCCATCCCTTCCTCGACGACAAGGAGGTCCGCATCATCGGCATCGAAGCCGGCGGTCGCGGTCTCGACGGCATCGAGCATTGCGCCTCGATGAATGCCGGCGCGCCGGGCGTGCTGCATGGCAACCGCACCTATCTGCTGCAGAATTCCGACGGCCAGATCATGGACGGCCATTCGATCTCGGCCGGCCTCGACTATCCCGGCGTCGGGCCGGAGCATTCCTGGCTGCGCGATTCAGGCCGGGTCGAATACGTGCCGATCCTCGATGACGAGGCGCTGGAGGCTTTCAAGCTGACGACGCGCGTCGAAGGCATCATCCCGGCGCTGGAATCGGCGCACGCCATCGCGCATGCGGTGAAGATCGTGCCTGCCATGGACAAGGATCAGATCGTCATCGTCAACCTGTCCGGCCGTGGCGACAAGGACGTGCACACGGTGGCCAGCATGCTGGGCATGGAGATCTGATCATGGCCACCCGCATCGACCGCCGCATGGCGAAGCTCAGGACCGAAGGCCGCCCGGCGCTCGTCACCTATTTCATGGGCGGCGACCCCGACTACGATACCTCTTTGTCGATCATGAAGGCGTTGCCGGGCGCAGGTTCCGATATCATCGAGCTCGGCATGCCGTTCTCCGATCCGATGGCCGACGGCCCGGCGATCCAGGCGGCGGGCTTGCGGGCGCTGAAAGGCGGCCAGACGCTGGCCAAGACGCTGAAGATGGCGGCCGACTTCCGCGCTGGCGACAATGAAACGCCGATCGTGCTGATGGGCTACTACAATCCGATCTACATCTATGGCGTCGACCGCTTCCTCAAGGACGCGATCGCCAGCGGCATCGACGGGCTGATCGTCGTCGACCTGCCCCCGGAGATGGACGAGGAACTGTGCATTCCGGCATTGAAAGCCGGCATCAACTTCATCCGGCTGGCGACGCCGACGACCGACGACAAACGCCTGCCCAAGGTGCTGCAGAACACGTCGGGCTTCGTCTATTACGTGTCGATGACCGGCATCACCGGCTCGGCGCTGGCCGACACCGGCAAGGTGGCGGCGGCGGTCAAGCGCATCAAGGGCCACACCGACCTGCCGGTCTGCGTCGGCTTCGGCGTCAAGACCGCCGAGCAGGCCCGGGTGATCGGCGCCAATGCCGACGGCGTCGTCGTCGGCACCGCGATCGTCAATGCGGTGGCCAATGTGCTGGGGCCGAAGGGCGAGAAGACCGCCGATCCGGCCGAGGCCGTCGCCACGCTGGTCAGCGGGCTTGCGCAAGGCGTGCGCTCGGCCCGCCTTGCTGCTGCCGAATAGTTTCCCTACGTCAGGTCTTGTGCATGCCGTTATCCCAGAACCGGTTCCCACTTTTGGGCGACATGCATTAGCAACTCTTCGTCAGGACAGGAGCCGAAGCGATGAACTGGATCACCAATTACGTTCGCCCGAAGATCAATTCGATGCTCGGCCGGCGCACCGACATGCCCGAGAATCTCTGGATCAAGGATCCGGAGACCGGCGAGATGGTGTTCCACAAGGACCTGGAATCGAACCAGTTCGTCATTCCCTCGTCCGGTCATCACATGAAGATCTCGGCCAAGGAGCGGCTGAAATTCTTCTTCGATGGCGGCAAATACGAGACCCTGGACAACCCCAAGGTCATGCAGGATCCGCTGAAATTCCGCGACGAGAAGCGCTATGTCGACCGGTTGAAGGACGCCAAGGCCAAGACCGGCCTTGAGGACGCGATCATCAATGCGCTGGGCACCGTCGAGGGTCTTCCGGTTGTGGTCACGGTGCAGGACTTCGCCTTCATGGGCGGTTCGCTCGGCATGGCCGCCGGCGACGCCATCGTGCACGGTTTCGAAGTGGCCCTGCAGCGCAAGCGGCCGCTGATCCTGTTTGCTGCTTCCGGCGGCGCCCGCATGCAGGAAGGTATTTTGTCCCTGATGCAATTGCCTCGGACAACGGTCGGTGTCGACCGGCTGAAGGAAGCCGGCCTGCCCTACATCGTCGTTTTGACCAACCCGACCACGGGCGGCGTGACCGCCTCCTACGCCATGCTGGGCGACGTGCACATCGCCGAGCCCGGCGCGCTGATCGGCTTTGCCGGACCGCGCGTCATCGAACAGACGATCCGCGAGAAACTGCCCGATGGCTTCCAGCGCTCCGAATATCTGATGGAGCACGGCATGGTCGACATGGTCGTATCCAGGCTGGAAATGCGTGAAACGATCGCGCGCCTGCTCAAGATGCTGCTCAAGCTGCCGGAAGAGCAAAAAACGCTGGAGCCGGAAATCCTGCCGCCGGCGGTGGTTGCCGCGGAAGCTCGGCCGCAAGCCTGAAGCGACACGAAGCGCCGCGACCGCGATTGCACGAGGGCTTCGGCGCGCTGTAGCCTTTGATTGCCATGGCCATCCGAAACCGATTCTGGTTTTCAGGCTCATGCGCTAGGATTCCACCATGACGACGCTTGCCGCCGACCGCGAAATCGAAGCCCTGATGGCGCTTCATCCGAAAGGCTTCGACCTTTCGCTCGACCGCATTTCGCGGCTGCTGGAGCGGCTTGACAATCCGCAGGACCGGCTGCCCCCGGTCATCCACATCGCCGGCACCAACGGCAAAGGTTCGTGCGCAGCCTTTTCACGCGCCCTGCTCGAGGCTGCGGACTACCGCGTCCATGTCCACACCTCGCCGCATCTGGTCAACTGGCATGAGCGTTACCGGCTGGCCGCCGATGGCGGCGGCAGGCTGGTCGAGGACAGGGTTTTCGCCGATGCCATTGCCCGTGCCGCCAGGGCCAATGAAGGCGAGAAGATCACCGTCTTCGAGATCCTCACCGCCGTCACCTTCCTGTTGTTTTCCGAACACCAGGCCGACGCTGCGATCATCGAAGTCGGGCTCGGCGGCCGCTTCGACGCGACCAATGTCATCAAGGAGCCGGCCGTGTCGGTGATCATGCCGGTGTCGCTCGACCACGAGGCCTATCTCGGCGACCGTGTCGAACTGATCGCAGCCGAAAAGGCCGGCATCATCAAGCCCGGCTGTCCGGTGGTCATCGGCGCGCAGGAAAGCGAGACGGCTCTGCAGGTGCTGATCGAAACCGCCGAGCGGCTTGAATGCCCCACCTTCGTCTACGGCCAGGACTTCCTTGCCTTCGAGGAAAACGGCCGCATGGTCTACCAGGACGAAGACGGCTTGATGGACCTGCCGCCGCCCAGGCTGCCCGGCCGCCACCAGTTCGCCAATGCGGCGGCGGCGATCGCCGCGGTCAAAGCGGCCGGTTTCGAGATCAGCCATCGCGCCGCCGAAAAGGCGATGATCAATGTCGCCTGGCCCGGCCGCATGCAGAAGCTCGTGCAGGGCCGGCTGGCCGAACTGGCACCCAAGGGCGCCGATATCTGGCTCGACGGCGGCCACAATCCCGGTGCCGGCGTGGTGGTTGCCGAAGCGCTGGCCGAGCAGGAAGAGAAGAACCCGCGTCCGCTGTTCCTCATCTCGGGCATGATCAACACCAAGGACCAGAGCGGCTATTTCCGTGCCTTCAAGGGCCTCGCCCGGCATGTCTACACGGTGCCGGTGAGCCTCAGCGAGGCCGGCGTGCCGAACGACGAACTGGCGATCCGCGCAACGGAAGCCGGGCTGACCGCCGAGCCGGTGAGTTCCGTCGCCAGCGCGCTGATGCTGCTGCGCGACACCTGGGACGGCCCGTCGCCACGCATCCTGATCAGCGGTTCGTTGTATCTGACCGGAGCGGTGCTGGCCGAGAACGGCACCCCGCCGACCTGAAGCAGGCGACTATTCATGCCTTGGGTGGCTGCGGCGGCTGAGGCCGAACCTTGGCTTTCGACCTTCAGAAATCCCACGGTGAGATCAGATCAAGGCTGGTGGTGCCAAAGTCGCTGAGATTGCGCGTTGCCAGCCGGCCACCGTTCACGCGCGCTATCGCCGCAATCATGCCATCGGGGGCTGACATGCCGGCACCTTGGCGTGTCGCGGCACCCATGATCTCGCCGTAAGCCAAGGCAGCATCTTCAGTCAGTCCAAAAATCCGGCCGGCAAATCGATGGCGCCACCGGGAAAGTCCCTGCTCCAGCCGATCGGCACGCTCATCAGGCCGTATTTTTTGGATGCCGAAGGCGATTTCAGCAATCGTCACTGTGGGAAGGGCCAGTTCAGCGTCATTGCGGACAAGCCATGCCAGGACAGCTTGGTCCGGCGCCTTCTTCAGACTCTCCGAAATCACGTTGGTATCGACGAAAATCAAAGCTCAAGTCCCGAATGAACCTGGCGGCCTTCGCGAATGATCTTTTCCAGATCGATGTCGGCGCCATGGTTTGCAGTCAAGCTGGCATAGAAGGTGGAAGCAGGTTCACGGCCAGCTTCACGAATTTCGTAGGATTCGAGCGCACGTTCGACCACATCGGCTATCGAACGATTTTCACGACGAGCAAGTCTATGAGCCAGGTCGCGTGCTTTTGCGCTTCGGACTGAGAGTTGTGGTTCGGCCATTTCGAACTCCCTTTTAGAACGGATATAGGCCGATCCACTGCTGCCATCAAGGTGGCAGCTGATGGCGTGCCATCACGCGGTGGATTTCCAGCGCATTGATAGGCGACGTTACTTCAGCTCGATCTCGATAAAGGCGTATTCGCCTTCATTGGCGTTGATGACGTCGTGCTCTACGCCCTCCTTGCGGAAATAGGGCGCGCCCTTCTTCATCTCGGCGAAGGATTCGCCGTCCTTGGTCAACAGCTTCACCTTGCCGTCCATCAGCGGCACGACGACGTAGTCGTGGCCGTGGCGATGCCAGCCGGTGTTCTCGCCCGGCGCGAAGCGGTATTCGGTGACGATGACACGCTCGTTGTCGATGAAGACGGTGGCCTTGGCGGATCCGGTCATGGAGTTCTCCTGTCTGGCTCAAGCAGATGACATGGAGTGCCCGGATGCGAGAGCCAGAGCCACGCACCGATGACGCCAACAAAAAGCCCGGCGCGAGGCCGGGCTTGATATCAGGAATTTCAGATGGGTCAGGCGAGGTTGCCATTGATCCAGTGCGACAGCGCGGTCTTCGGCGCGGCACCGACCTTCATGTCGGCCATTTCGCCGCCCTTGAAGATCATCAGCGTCGGGATCGAGCGCACGCCAAACTGGGCGGCAAGCTCCGGATTCTCGTCGATGTTGAGCTTGGCGATCTTGACCTTGGCGCCAAGTTCGGTGGCGATATCTTCGAGCGCCGGCGCGATCATCTTGCAGGGACCGCACCATTCCGCCCAGAAATCGACGACGACCGGTACGTTGGCGTCAAGCACGTCAGCTTGGAAGTTGCTCTTGTCGACCTTCACGGTTGCCATATGGAAAAATCCTTTTGAAAGTTTTTGTCCCACCAAATGTGGTGGTGATCGCGCCCTTCTTCAAGCAGGTGTTGTGTCACGCTCCCGTGAGTCGAGCAAGGGCGTCGTCCATGGCGCTGGCAGGCAGTTCGATCAGCCGCGGCGCTTCGGTGAACAGCAAGGCCGCCTTGACCGTGCGGCCGGGATAGAGCGGCTGCAACAGCGCGCGGTAGAGCGCCAACTGCAGGACATAGGCCGGCGGCACCTCGGCCAGAGTGGCGGGCGCCGGCCGGTTGGTCTTGTAGTCGACAATCGATACCGTGTCCGGCGTCACCGCCAACCGGTCGATCTTGCCGGAAATCGAGCGCTTCTTGCCCTTGACCTCCAGGCTGCCCATGATCGCAACCTCGGCACGCGACGATGGCGCAAACAGCTGACCGAAGCCGGGATCGGCAAGGATCGATGTGACCGACGCCAGGGCCTTTTCACGCTCTGATGGCGGCCAGTCCGCACCGGTTCGCAAGAGATAGCGTTCTGCCGCTCCCGCACGTTCGGGCTCGGCAATACCGGGCAGCATCTGCAGCAGTTTGTGGAGGGCGAGCCCACGCAGCACGGCAAAGCCGGGCTCGGCATCGGCGTCGAGCACCGGCGACGCCTTGTCGACAACGGCTTGCTTGCCTTCGTCGATCAGCGCCGAGGCGCCCGATGGCGACAACGGACGCGGCAGATCCTCGAAGGGCGGCAAGGGCCGGAACAGCGTCGCCGGCAAAGGCCCAAAAGCGTCGGCCTGCCGTAGCTGATCGGCGGAACTTGGCGCGACGGGGGGCAGCTTGGTGACATGGAAACGGTGCACCGGCTCGCCGCCGGCGGGATGCGCACGCTGCTCGCTCTCCGGCGCACCGATCAGCGCGCGGCTGACGATTGAGTGCCAGGTGCCGGCGTTCGGCGCCCGCTTGCCATGATAGCCGCAGACGATCAGCCGGTCCTCGGCACGGGTCATGCCGACATAGAGCAGCCGGCGGTATTCGTCGTCGGCGAGTTCCCGTGCCCTTGAGGCCGCCGCTTTCGAAAAACCGTTGGCGACCTCGCTGGCCGAGCGCCAGAGATAGCCCTTGCCGTCCCAGTTCGCGCCGGAGCCATCGAAGGGCATCAGGCGCGGCAAATGCTGGTCGCTGAACGGCGCGGAACCGCCATCGACCAGGAACACGACGGGCGCTTCCAAGCCCTTGGCGGCGTGCACGGTCATGACCCGGACCTCGTCGCGGGTCTGGTCCATCTCGCGCTTGATCTCGGGACCGGCGTTTTCCAGCGTCGACAGGAAGGCTTCGAGCCCCGGCAGGCCGGTTCGCTCCTCGGCAAGACAGAAGCTCAGGAACTCGTCGAGAATATCGCCGGCTTCGGGCCCGAGCCGCGCGATCATCTTGCGGCGCACGCCATCGCGCGCCAGCAGGGCGGCATAGAATTCGAACACCGGCTTAAACGCGGCTTCGTTCGTCCAGATGTCGACCTGGGCGACGATCTTCGCCAGTCTCTCGCTTTCGCCGGCGTGCTGTCGCAGCGATGCGATCAACGACAGACCAGCCGGCCTCTGCGCGGCGAGCGTGAAAAGCGCCTCTTCCGGCAGATCGAAGATCGGGCTGCGCAACACGGCGGCAAGCGACAAATCGTCCTGCGGCTGGATGAGGAGGTGACCGAGCGCAATCAGATCCTTGACCGCGATGTGCCCGGGCAGGCTCAGCCGGTCGGCGCCGGCAACCGGAATGTCGCGGCGTTTGAGTGCGCGGGTCAGGGCATGGACGAAGCGATCGCGCTTGCGCACCAGCACCAGCACATCGCCCGGCCGCAGCCGCTTGCCGCGGCCTTCGATGATTTCGCCACTGCCGATCCAGCCGGCGATTGTGGCGGCGACGTTCTCGGCCACGCGCACCGCCGGCGCGTGCGCATGGTCGATGGCTTGTGTCCAGTCATCTGGCTCATCGACGGCTTCAGCGCCGACCGACGGCCACACCTCGACATAGCCCGGCGCGTCGGTGCGGATCGCCTGGTGGCGAAGCGGATCGGGATCATGACTGATGCCGCGCCGCACGGCTGGATCGGCGAAGACGCGGTCGACCGCGGTCAGAACATCGTCGGTCGAGCGGAACGACCAGGTCAGCTTGAGATCGGCGAAGGACGCCTCGGCGTCACGCACTCGTCCGGCAAACAACAGCCGGCTGTCGGCGAAGGAGTCCGGGGCCGCACCCTGGAACGAATAGATCGACTGCTTCTCGTCGCCGACGGCGAACACCGTGCGATGGACCCTGTCGCGTGCGCCAAAGCCGGCAAAGAATTCCTCCGCCAGCCGTTTCACCACTTCCCATTGGTCCGGACTGGTGTCCTGCGCCTCGTCGAGCAGGATGTGGTCGATGCCCTGGTCGAGCTTGTACTGCACCCAGGGGCCGGCGTCCGGCCGCGCCAGCAGGTTGACGGTGCGGGTGATCAGGTCGTTGAAATCGAGGAAGCCGCGGCTGCGCTTCAGCATTTCGTAGCGGGCGATCAGCCAGTCGGCGATGGTCAGCGCGGCAGCCGTGCCTTCAAGCATCCGGAACAGGGCCAGCCGATCGGTGGTTTCGACTATGGCGTTGGCGGCCGAGAGATAACGCTCCGCCAGATTCGGCAACCGGTCGACCAGGGCCCTCTTGAAGGCCTTTGCCGGGTCGTAAGCGTCGCCATCGGTCTTGAGGAAGGCTCGCGCGAGCAGTTGCAGGCGGCGAATGGGATCGCCCTCGGCAAAGGCCTGCCGCGCATAGGGCAGGATGTTGTTCAGTACCGATCTGGCGTCGGTGGCCTCGGCGGCGTGGGCGAAGCCGGCAAAATAGTCGGGCAGGAAGCCCGGCAACGGCCATACCGAAGCGGCTATGCCCTCGGCTGTCTGGCCTGGATGGAAATGGAATTCGTCGAACAGGGCCTGGAAGTGCGTGCCATCGCGCCCGACCGCGTCGATGAAATGGCGCAAGCCGTCGCGCTTGCGCACAATCTCACCCAGCAAGGCGTCGAGCCCGGCTTCGCCGCCCCGATCGAGAATGGCGGCAAAAGCCTCGGCCAGATCCCTGTCACCGGCGGACGTGCCCGAAATCATCTCGCGGCGCGCCGCGGCAAACAGCGATGCCTCCATCTGGCCGTCGAGCATCTCGAAATGGGCCGGGATGTTGGCCTCCAGCGGGAACTGGTGCAGCACCGATTCGCAGAAGGCGTGGATGGTCTGGATCTTCAGCCCGCCGGGCGTTTCCAGCGCCTCGGCGAACAGGCGCCGCGCCCGGCGCATGGTCTCGAGATCGGGCCGGCGCCCCTCCAGCGCCTCGACCTTTGCCGCCAGATCCACGTCACCAAGCGTCGTCCACTCCGACAGTGTCGAAAAGACCCGGTTCGACATGTTGGCGGCGGCGGCGCGCGTATAGGTCAGGCACAGTATCTTCGACGGATCGGTGCCGCGCAGCAGCAGCCGGATGACGCGCTGGGCCAGCACATGGGTCTTGCCGGAGCCGGCATTGGCCGACACCCAGGCGGAATTGCCGGGGTCGGCGGCGCGGGCCTGGCTGGTCGCGGTGTCGCTGGGAATGGGATAGGCCTTCTTCATGCCTCCCCTCCCTCGTCGCCGGCATCCCCGCCTGCCGACCATTCGAGCACGCGGGCAAGATGGTCGTAGTCGCCATCCGTCTCGCCTTCGCGGAACGGCAGCGCGCGCGACAGATACCCGGTCGCAGGGTCTGCATAGTGGATCAGCAGCTTTTCCAGCCGTGCCCAGGCCTCTTCGGCAAGATCGGTCGCGGTTCGCGGCTGGCGGTTGTGTTCGAGGATGGATTCCTCGAACACCTCGCCATTCGGCTTCAGCCTGATGAAAGCCAGTTGAGAGGGCTCACGCACGCCCAAATCCTTGAAGGCGCCGCGCCTGAGCAGCGCGCCCTCGAGCGCCAGTTGCGGCGCAAGCAGTGTGTGCGCCTGCACCTTGGACGGCGAGGAGCCGGTCTTGTAGTCCAGTATGTCGGCCATGCCGCCGGCCAGAAGGTCGACGCGGTCGGCGTAGCCGGACAGCGTCACGCCGGATTGGCCGACAACGGTCTTTCCGGCGCGCTCCTCGGCATGGCGCCTTGTCACAGCATCAGCGCGCGTGCGCTCCCACTCGATGATGTTGGCGGCGAGTTTTTCGAAGCGCGGCCACCACACCGCCTCGACGTCGGCCGGAAGGGCGGCTTCGGCAAAGCAGGCGCGGCCGGCGGCGATGAGGCCGGCAAGCGCATCGGGAGCGCGCGGATCGGCGACGCTGCCTGAGAACAGGTGCAGGATGGCGTGAAACAGCGTGCCGCGCTCGGCCGCACCGGGGTCGCGAATAACCGGATCGAGCGGCATCAGGCCGAGGATGCGTCTTGCATAGACGGCGTAGGGGTCACGGCGCAGGGTCTCGATCTCGGTGACCGAGAAATGCGTCGGGCGCACCGACAGCGGCGGCTGCGGCTGCGGCCGTGGCGCGAAATCCTGCCTTGGGCCGGCATCCAGCGCGCGCGCCCAGGCGAGCAGCTCGTCGCCACGCCGGCGCAGCTCCGCTGCCTGGTCGCTGCCGATGAAGGTCAGCAGCCGCTGAAGCCAGCGCGACGGCACGGCGGGTGCATCGCCGGCACGTGCCGAGCGGGACAGCACCACCTTCCCGGCGCCCATGGCCATCTGGAAATCATGCGCGGCAAGGCCGATACGCCGCTCGGGCGGTTCGAGGTCGATGCCGGTCTTCATCAGCCGCGACATGAAGCGGTCGCTCTCTGGCTTGCGCGGCCATACGCCCTCGTTGAGCCCGCCGATGACCAGCGTGTCGACCGTCTGCAACCGGGCTTCCAGCGCGCCCCAGATGGCGATGTTCCGGTCGGTGCCTTGTGCCGGCTTGACCGTTTCAGGCGCGATCAGCGCCGCCATGATGTCGGGCCACTCGGTCGCCGCGAAGGACAGCGAAGCCGAAGCCGCGACCAGCCCGCGCAGCAGTTCGGCAAGCTTCTCGCCGGCGTCACCGGCATAGAGTTCGCCAAGGCCGCCGTCGGCGGTGCGGCCGAGATTTTCGAGTGTCACGACACTGGCCCTGACAAGCGCGGCAAGGTCGGCGTCATCCCGGCCTCGGAAGGCTGCGAGCGGCGCCAGCGCCTGCTTGAGACGTTCGAGCAAATTCCGCGCAGTTTCGATAGAGCGCACGGTCAGCCGGGAAAACCAGAAGGGCTGCCGGCTGCCGCCGCCCAAGCCGGTGAGGCGGGCTTCGAACAGTTCCGGTAGCGAAACGATGTCGGGGCGGCCGGTCCCTCCGCGCAACGCCACCAGTTCGATCAGCTCCGCCGCGTGGCGCACATCGGCCCGTTCGAGGCCGAGGCCGAGCAGCGGATGCTTGAGCAGCGACAGCAGGCCAACCGGATCGCCTGGCCGGAACAGTGCCTCGAGCGCCAGCCTGAGCAGGCTGGCCGCCGGAGTGTTGGCGAGCGGTGTGCCACCGGAATCGTCGGCAACGACGCCGAAGCGCTGGAGCTCGATCGAGACGCGACGCGCCAGCGCGCGGTCGCCGGTGACGAGAGCCGCCCTTTGGCCGGGCTGTTCGACCGCGCGCCTGAGCGCGACGGCGATGGCGACGGCCTCATCACGTTCGCTGGCGGCTTCGAGCAAGGTCACCTCGGCGAAGGCGCCGGCAATGTCGGACGCCGGGAAACCGGCACGTGTCTCGGCCCAGAGTTCGGTGGTTTCGGCCGGCCGCAGCGCTTCGCCGACAAGGGCAGCGCGAAGCGCACGTCGCGGTTCGGCCACGCCAATCTCCTCGACGTCGCCGCGCAATACGCCGATCTTGCCGATCAGCCTGGCCAAGCCATATTGCGGGTGGCCGAGTACGGCTGGACGCGCGCCAGGCGCGGCAATCGCCTGGAACGACGCTTCGTCCAGCGTCCGGTCGAGACCCGGCAGCACGATGGCGCCGCCGGGCAGGCGCGCGATCGCGGCAAGCAATTCGGCCGTCGCTGGTATCGAGCCGGTCGAGCCTGCGGCGATGACCGGGCCGGCGGGCGGATTGCGCAGCAGCCGCGCCGCCTCGGCGCGGATCAGCGCACTGCGATGCGCGGCCGGATTGGAGCGGTCGCTTTCCGCGAGGAATTTCGGCCAGGCTTCGGTGACGATGCCGAGGAATTCGAGCGTCACCTGCCACCATCCGGCGAGATTGCCGGTCACCAGATCGGTGAGCTTGGCCCAGTCGGTGCCTTCCGTTTCGATCTCGTCCATCAGCCGGGCGAGATCGCGCGCCAGCCAGATCGCGTCGGCGGTGGAAGCCGGGATGACGATCTCCTCGGCGAAAAGGGCGGCGACATGCGCCGGCAGCCGGCGTTTCCAGGCGCGCACCAGCGGCGTCAGCAGCAACAGGCGTTCGGTTGCCGAAATCGGCGGCGCGAGATCGATGGCCGCCGATGCCTCGGTCTCGAACGCGGCCTCATCCTCGTCGAATTCGCCGAGTGGCCGGATGACCGGCAGGATCGCCGAGCCGCCGCCGCCGCGTGCCGCCAGGCTGTCGACGAAGACACCCCGCAAGGCACGCGCGGCACGGCGTGTCGGCACATAGATAGTGACATCGGCCAAAGCGAGCGGGTCGCCGTCGAATCGAAACCCCGGAACAAGACGGCCGGCAAGCAGCGCCTCGGCAAGCGTCGGCAGAAACGGCGCTCCGGGCGGGATCGAGAAGACGCGGCTGGAGCCGCTCATTGCGACTCGATGAGCGCACCGGCGACCGCCGCTTCCGCGAGCGGTACGGCATCGGGCGTGCCGACGGTGATCCAGTGGCCATGCATGGGCATGCCGAACAGGCGCCCTGCGGCGATGGCGGAATCGAAATAGGCGTTGAGCGAGTGCGGCCCGGCCGGTGCGCCCTTGAACAGGCGCGGATCGACGATCGCCGCGCCGGCATAGATCAGCCCCGCCGGATCCCCCTTTGAACGCCGCAAGCCGCCATCCGGCGCCACCAGGAAATCGGTGCTGCCGCAGTGTCCGGTCGCCTGTTGGAGATCCGCCAGCATCAGCAGAATATCCATTTTCGCCGCGTCCCATGCAAGGGCGAGGCGCTGGAGATTGAGAGGACCGTCATCGATCCAGAAGGTGTCGGCATTGAGGATGTAGAAGGGTCGCTCGCCCAGTTCCGGCAGCGCCTTGACGATGCCGCCGGCCGAATCGAGCAGTTGTTCGCTCTCGTCGGAAATGACGATTTTTGGCGCGCGGCGCGCGGCGACATGGGCGACGATCTGTTCGGGAAAATAGTGGACGTTGACCACGGCCTTCGCGACACCGGCGGCAGCCAGGCTGTCGAGGCTCCAGTCGAGCAACGTCTTGCCGGCAATCCTGACCAGCGGCTTGGGAATGGTGTCGGTAATCGGCCGCATGCGTTTGCCAAGGCCGGCGGCAAGTACGATGGCGGTGTCCGGTCCTGCTGTCACAGCGCTCGCTCCTCCAGCAAACCGTGGGCGTCGTAGAACTCGCGCAGGCTTGCCAGCGCCGGATGAGACAAGGCTCGGCGCAGATAATCGCGAATGCGCGGCAGGTGTTTTAGATAATAGGGCTTGCCGTCGCGCTTTTCGAGGCGGACGAAGATGCCGAGGATCTTGGAATTTCGTTGCGCCGCCATGATGGCGTAGGATTCCAGGAAGCTTGCCTCGTCGAAAGCACCGGCTGCGTGGCGCGCCGCGACATAGGCATCCAGCGTCTTTCTCTCGATCTCGGGCGACATCGTAACACGCGCGTCCATGGCCAGCGAGGCGACGTCATAGGCGGACGGGCCGATCAGCGCGTCCTGGAAATCGACGATGCCCAGCCGATCATGCCCTGAACGGTCGCCGCGCCAGATGATGTTGGGCGAATGAAAGTCGCGCAGCATCAGCGTATATTCGCGGCCGTGCAGCCGGTCGAGGAGCGCGCCCCATTGCTTGTGGTAGCCGGCGCGCAAGGCACCGCTTGCCGGGCTGCCCGTTATTGCCGGCACGTACCAGTCGACCAGCAGATCGGCCTCGATCATCATGGCCTCGCGGTCGAAAGGCGGGACATCGTGGAAGCCGCCATGCCCTGTTTCCAGGCGCTGCGGCCAGGTCCTGCCATGCATCATGGCCAGCAGCTCGGCCGCCGCCGCGCAGCGCTCGGGCAGCGGCTGGCCATCGCTGCCGAGGAACCCTTCCGAGCCAAGATGTTCGAGTAGCAGGAATCCCTGCTCCTGGTCCTCGG
>NZ_RZQE01000003.1:0-57086 GCF_004022955.1 Mesorhizobium sp. M7A.F.Ca.US.002.01.1.1
ACGCAGCGGTGTGAGACGGGCATTCTTGTGGATGTTCATTCGGACCCTCCGATGGATGCTGAAGCGTGGTAACTCCAGTCTCCTCGGTCCGGTCCGAATGGACAACCTCTCGAAAGCTCACACCTAGTGCCGGCAGTGGCACCGCTGTTGTCCGTCGACAGGTCCCGCGCTTGCTCGGTGCGACCAACAACCTTAAGCGCTAGGGCGTAACCTGACCCTGCAAGATCTCCTCACCGACTATAAGGTGCGCCTCACGATCTGAGACGATGGGACAGGATGGCTAAGGAGGTGCGCCGTCTTGCATGCCCCGCCAGCGAGGCGAACCCTCTCGGCTACGCGCGCCACCAGCGACGCTCCATATCGTCAGGCCTGCGTCTCATGCTCAGATGAGCCGGTATTTGGCTCTCTCATCAGCAAACCGAGAGAGCCCATGCCAAGACGGAAGCAAGCAAGACGAACGAGCGTCAGAGATATCCTGCGCCTGACCCATAAACAGGGCAGTCCGGTGGGCCAAGGTGGCAGAGCAACTGAGGTTCGGCAAGACTTCGGCTTCCACCTATCTGCGGGCGCTGGAGACGGGCTGTCGTGCAGGCCCTGCATGCGGCTTTGAGGACGATGCGATGTTGAAACACCGTCTGTTGCGCCGAATCGGCCGTCGGCCAAACGTTGGGTCGTCATCAGGTTCTCGACAGCTTCCCGGTGTCAAATCCAAACCGTGGTCGGCGATCCCCACCAGGGTGGGAAGGCAGCGCTGATATAGCCGAACGTCGATCAAGTCACGATCAACGATTGCCTCATGTCACATGCCCTGCGGGACTGAAAAACGGAGAAGAACATGTGCGATGCAAAACTGAAGACCGTGCTTTCGCTTTTTTCGCCGGTGGCCAGCAAATTAGATGCTCTCTCGTCCAACGGACCAGCGACGGATGCAAACTGCGTTAAGCTAAATACGAACGAGAACCCGTTTCCGTTGCCGAAGAGCGTAATGCAAAGTGCAATTGCTGCGATCGAACACCAGTATCTTTATCCGGAAGACGACAATCTCAGCTTAAGGGCAGCTGCCTCCGATGCTTACGGATTTTCCAAAGATCAGGTGATTGCCGGCAACGGTTCGTCGGAGCTGCTCGGACTCATCTACAGAGCTTTCCTCGCCCCAGGAGATAGAGTGGCAATGCTGTCGCCCGGATTTTCGTTCAACCGTAAACTTGCCATGTTGCAGGGTGCCGAGTTTCTCGAAATCGCATCGAGCGAAGCTCATCCCCTGCCGATAGAAAAACTGCTGTCCGGCCCCGCAAAAGACGCGAAGTTCATTCTGTTGGCTAATCCGAACAATCCGACCGGAACATTCGTGCCGGTGGCCGAAATCGAACGCCTTGTGGAGCAAGCAGATCGCTTGGTCGTCTTGGATGAGGCCTACGTTGACTTCGCACCCGACAATGCCCTGCGCCTCGTCAATAGACATCCGAATCTTTTGATCTTGAGGACTTTTTCAAAGAGCTATGCTGCCGCTGGCGTGCGAGTCGGCTTCGGTTTCGGTCACCCAGAAATCATTGGCAGGCTGCGCAACATCCAGAATGTCTTCAACATGAACGTGATCGGGCAGGCGGTCGGGAAAAGCATTCTTGCGCATCGCCACGCCTACGAAGAGAACCACAGGCACATCAAGCATGAACGACAGCGAGTGACCCTGGCGCTGTTGCAACTTGGCTTTTCCGTAACACCCTCCCACGCAAACTTTTTGCTGGCCCGTGTGCCGGCGGGACAGGAGGGCTCATGCTGGCAAGCCGCGTTGAAAGAGCAGGCGATCCTCATCGCCAGCTTTCCTGACGTAGATTTGAAGAACTGTATTCGCGTCAGCATTGGCACCACAGAGCAGATGGACAAATTCCTTGCTGCCGCCGAACGCGTCTGTATGAACTTTAAGAAGGATCGCGGTGCTCACAAGCATGAAGTCGATTCACATTAAGCATCAAGTAATGATATGTCGTGAGCTATGATGATTAGCGAATAAATATAGGTAATTTGGAGAACAATTAATTGAAGAAAATTTCCGCTTCGGGCCTGACCTTCGGCATCTTCGATCATCTGGACGAAAACGGCGATGACATCGCACAACAATATGCAGATCGGCTGAGCCTAGCAGAAGCGTGCGATGGCTATGGCTTTTATGCGTATCATCTCGCCGAGCACCACTGTACGCCGCATGGCAGAGGTCCATCACCGAATTTGTTCTTAGCGAGCGTCGCCCAGCGAACCCGCAGTCTTCGTGTTGGTCCCATGGTAATGCTACTTGCGCTCTATCATCCGCTGCGTGCCTTCGAGGAGATCTGCATGCTTGATCAGTTGAGCGGCGGCAGGCTTGAACTCGGCATAGGGCGCGGCTCTGCTCCCACTGAATTGGGATACTTCGGGGTTGCTGTAGAAGCAGCACCAGAACAGTATGCGGAGGCCAGTGAGATTCTCATCAATGCGATGAAAGGCGGGACGCTTTCTTATCAGGGCCGCCACTTTGAGTTGAAAGATGTTCCGCTGACGTTGAGACCTCACCAATATCCCCGTCCGCCGACATGGATCGCCACCAATCGACCCGAGCCGGCTAGCTGGGCCGCTGCGAATGGGGCAAACATCGCCTGCGTCGGACCTTCCACTTCTGTTCGCAGCGTTACCGACGCGTTCCGCGCCGCCCGAATTCACGATGCTGACATTGGCCAGCAAGCGCCATTTCTTGGATTGCTCCGAATGGTGGTGATAGGGCGTTCTGAAACAGATGCGTATTTGCTCGCAGCACCTGCCTATGAACGATGGCTCAATAGCTTCAAATTTCTATACGAACTAAATGCCATTTCCACTCCACCAAACTTGCCTTTGAACTTCGATGCAGCAATTGAAAGTGAATTGTGCGTCGTGGGAACGGCAGATTCTGTCCGAAAAGCTCTCCTTGATCAGCTGGAAGAGGCAGGTGCTAATTATCTTCTGTGTCAACTGGCATTTGGGGATTTGCCGCTGGATGCCTCACTATACACCGCATCGGCCATTGGATCCGAAATCATGGCTCGAGTTGCCGCATCGTGAATCCGTCGTGTGATTGGAGGAGCAGCGGCAGCGCTGCTCCTCATTGCGAAACGGTTGTGGGGGCCGGACTCCTGTGTCAGGTGTAAACCATTGGAGCACGTCCTATCTGATCCAGGTCATATCCTGCGGCTTTGAAGTAGTTGGCACATTCGGCTGGGGTGAAGAGGTCGACGACCGCGCCGAGGCGTCCTGACCTTGCCCCTCTGATCTAATCCGGTTTGAAGTTCGTTCTGGCCCATCCAGAGGACCAGGACATGAAACGCAGCCGCTTCTCTGAAGAGCAGATCATCGGAATTTTGAAGAAACACGAGGCCGGGGTATCGGTTGGCGATCTGTGCCGCAAGCACGGGGTCAGCGACGCCTCGATCTACAATTGGAAGGCCCGCTTCGGCGGGATGGATGTCACCGAGGCTCGGCGACCTGAAGGCGCTGGAGGACGAGAACACGCGCCTGAAGCGGCTTTTGGCCGACGCCATGCTCGACAATGCCGCGTTGAAGGACCTTGTGGGAAAGAAATGGTGACGCCCGCCGCCAAGCGGAAAGCTGTCGCTCGCCTGAAGGAAGGCTTCGGGATGAGCGAACGGCGGGCGTGTAAAGCCATCGGCTGTTGCCGCATGACGGTTCGCTACCAGACCAGCAGGCCGGACGACCGCGAGGTTCGCGAGCGGATGAAGGCCGATCGCGCAGGAGCGTCGCCGGTTCGGCTACCGGCGTCTTCTCGTGATGCTGAGGCGGGAGGGCCTGGTCGTGAACCACAAGAAGCTGTTCCGGCTCTATCGGGAGGAGAAGCTCGCCGTCGCCGCCGTGGCGGCCGCAAGCGGGCGATCGGGACCAGGGCGCCGATGCTGGTGCCGCTGAGGCCCGACGAGCGCTGGTCGCTCGACTTCGTATCGGACCAGCTCACCGACGGGCGCCGCTTCCGCATCCTGGCCGTCGTCGACGACTGCACGAGAGAGTGCCTCGCACTCATCGTTGATACGTCTCTCTCGGGCATGCGGGTTGCCCGCGAATTGGACGGCTCATCACCGAGCGGGGCCGGCCCAGGATGATCGTCAGCGACAATGGCAGCGAGTTCACCTCGAACGCCATCCTCTCCTGGGCGGATCAGAACCGCGTCGAATGGCATTACATTGCGCCCGGCAAGCCGATGCAGAATGGCTTCATCGAGAGCTTCAACGGCCGACTGCGCGATGAACTGCTCAACGAGACGCTGTTCACCTCGCTGGCTCAGGCGCGCGTAGCCATCGCCCTGTGGCACGCCGACTACAACACCGCGCGGCCGCACTCCCCCCTGGCAGACCCCGGCCAAGTTCGCCAGCACCTTCAATCCGCGACGGTCGCTCGCGCTGCGCTATGCCAAAGGCTCCGCGCCAGCGCCCGTCGCTTCACCCGCCCAGCAGGGCACAACCCACGCCGGAAACGAACTCAAAACTGCTGGGGCAACGTCAGTCCCATAGAGCCTTGATGGTTATCTCGGCCTTTGCTCGCAGCAGCGCCTTAGGTTGGGCGAAGGCGTTCTCAATCGGATTGAAGTCGGGACTGTAGGGCGGCAGTTAGAGCAGGCTCGCCTGCGGCCTCAATCGCGCCGCGCAGGGTTCTCCAGGCGGATGTCGCCAATGTCAAATTTGCTGGCATCCATGTCGCCCTCGCCAACCGCACAAGCGAAGGCCAGAAAGCCAACATGTGTTCTGCGGCTTAATTAAGAGTCAGCCGATGTCGGCCGAACATCACCTTGTCTCGAAGTCGACGATCGGACAGCAGGTTGCGAAAGTTGGCGCGATGCGAAACAAACTGCTGAAGCGCTCAACTTTTATTGATCACGCGTGTTGGACGCGACGCACTCCCGTTCCAATCGGGCTGAGCGCAAATTCTCCCGGTTCACAAAACTGAGTCGCTGGAGTAGTGGGGGCGCAGAGAAATCTCCGGTCGCAGCCTTACCCGGTCAAAACAAGGATACCAATGATGAAGACTCTCGCCGTCTGCTCTGGCGGATTGGACTCCGTTTCCCTTGCTCACATGGTGGCAGCGGAGCACGAACTCACCGGCCTTCTATCTTTCGACTATGGCCAACGGCACAGGAAGGAATTGGGCTTCGCCGCTCTTTGCGCGCAGCGACTGAAGGTCCCGCACCAGATCATCGACATCGGCGAAATTGGCCGTGGCCTTTCCGGCTCAGCGCTGACTAGCAGTATCGACGTGCCGGACGGCCACTACGCCGAAGACACGATGAAGATTACGGTGGTGCCGAACCGCAATGCCATCATGTTGGCAATCGCCTTCGGTCTCGCCGCCGCCCACAGCGCCGAAGCGGTGGCGGCGGCCGTGCATGGTGGGGACCATTTCATCTATCCCGATTGCCGTCCGGCCTTCATTGAAGCTTTCCAGACAATGCAAGACCGCGCGCTCGACGGCTATGCGCAGATACGCCTCTATGCACCGTATGTGAATCTCGGAAAAGCTGACATTGTTGCGGATGGCGCAAGATACGGCACCCCGTTTGCTGAGACCTGGTCCTGTTACAAGGGCGGCGTGCGTCACTGCGGACGATGCGGGACCTGCGTCGAGCGGCGCGAAGCGTTCCATCTCGCCGGGCACGCTGATCCCACCGACTACGAGGACGCCGATTTCTGGCTTGAGGCGCTGCGCAGGAGGCGCGCGTAATGTTCCACATCAGCAAGGAATTCCACTTCTCGGCCTCGCATCAGCTCACCTCCTTGCCTCCCAACCATCAATGCGCGCGCCTGCACGGGCATAACTATGTCGTCGTAGTGGAGCTGTCGGCCAAGGAACTGGACGCCCACGGCTTCGTGCGCGACTATCACGATCTGGCGCCGCTCAAACGCTACATTGACGAGAGCTTCGACCATCGGCACCTCAACGACGTGCTGGGACATGAGAAGGTCACGGCGGAATGCCTGGCCAGACATTTCTATGAATGGTGCAAGGCACGTCTGCCGCAGACCGCGGCCGTGCGCGTTAGCGAAACACCGAAAACTTGGGCGGAATACCGTCCGTGACCGACATGCATCCCGCAATCCGTGTGAGCGAGATATTCGGGCCGACTATCCAGGGCGAGGGCGTGCTCATCGGCTTGCCGACGGTGTTCATCAGAACCGGCGGATGTGATTATCGCTGTTCATGGTGCGACAGCCTTCACGCGGTGGACAATCAGTATCGCCATGAATGGCTACCGATGCCGATCGATGCCGTGTGGCAAACCGTCCATGCGCTTTCCGGCGGCAGGCCGGTTATGGTCTCCTTGTCAGGCGGCAACCCGGCCATTCAGCCGTTCGGTCCCCTCATAGAACGAGGCCATCGCGAGGGCTATCGTTTTGCACTGGAAACGCAGGGTTCCGTGGTGAGGGAGTGGTTTGCGGATCTTGACGTGCTGACCCTTAGCCCAAAGCCGCCGTCCAGCGAGATGACGACCCGTTGGGCTGCGTTTGATGCATGCCTCGAAGCGGCGCAAGAGAAGCCGCAAATCGTGCTCAAGCTCGTCGTTTTCGACGAGAGTGACTATGCCTACGCCAAAGAAGTCGCGGCGAGATATCCGCACCTTCCGATCTATCTGCAACCCGGCAATCACACGCCGCCGCTCCCTGGCAGTGAAGACGCCTCTGTCGACTTGGACGGAATAATGATGCGAATGGAATGGCTTGTCGAAAGGGTGACTAGCGACAGGTGGTTCGAAGCCCGCGTGTTGCCGCAGCTGCACGTTCTGCTTTGGGGTAACAAGAGGGCGGTCTAGTCTGTGGCTTGCGTCGCACCGGAAGGCCGGGCTCCAACGGCTTGGCAGGCTCTCTTCGCGTGCCGAGTACAGCCGAGCTTTGTTCGCGTCAGCGGTCTCGCGATTGTGCGGCTGGAAACCGCCCGGACACCCCGCTGCCGGCGTGTGTCACCTTGACTCCGATGAGCTGTCGTCACGCAAAGTTGAAATCCGCAAGAACTGGCCTTCTCGCCCCACCTGCTCCGTCGCAAGCACGTCATCCCCTCATCCTTGTCCAGCTCTTATCGATGTATCTCATTGTCCGGCCTGACGCACGACTGTCAGCATGGGAATGCATCCATTGCGCAAATGCCTTCCATAAAGAAGATCGATTTCCTCATTGGCCCAACGTGAAATATAGCAACGTTTTCGTGGCGTGGGTCGGCTGCGTCGGGAGTAGCGATGAAAACGTATTGGGGTCGCCTGCGTCTCCTTGGGCAGCGAGTGTAAAGTATAGCGATGCGGCCTCCGGCGCGAACGGCAGCCGCGCAGTGATCACCTTCGCCTGTGCCTTTGCGGCGGGGGTCAAGCGCTGGTCTGCTAAAATTTTTTATCGTTTAGCTGGTTGAAACTGCCCCCGTTGCGGGCTGCAGAAGCCGGCCAGCCGAGAAACGGCAGCCGCACTTATGAAAGCACGCCAAGGCGTGCGGGCATCTATCAGTTGCAAAGGACAATACTGGCCGCGCCGATTGGCCATCACGCGTCCATTAGGGCAGCCACCAACATCAGTTCGCAAGAGGAGCAAAAGTAATATGTATCGTCGTCACCTGATCAAAGGGTTGGTTGCGCTCGGCGCATGCCGGATTTGCGTTCAAGCCGCCCAAGCGACCAGTGCCCATTGGGGGTACACCGGTCCGGTCGGACCGGAGCACTGGGCTGATCTGGATAAGGAAAATTTCGTATGCTCTGCCGGCACGCAGCAATCGCCGATCAATATCAACAGCGCGGTCAAGGCGGATATCCCGCATATCGCCATCGGCTGGCACAAGGGCGGCGGCAATATGGTGAACAACGGCCACACCATTCAAATCAATATGCCACAAGGCAGCACGCTGACCCGCGGCGATCGTGTCTACGAACTGGTACAGTTCCATTTCCATGCGCCAAGCGAACATCACGTGGCGGGCAAGAGCTTCCCGATGGAGGTGCATTTCGTTCACAAGGACACGCAAAGTGGTACTCTGGGCGTGCTGGGCGTCTTTTTAACGCCCGGCGCGACAAATGCCAGCTTTGCTGCCCTTGCTGCGGCCTTTCCCGAACTGCCGAATGGGGAGGTGACGATCGACGAGGTGAATCCCAACTGGCTTCTGCCAGCCTCGCTTGGCTATTGGACTTATGAGGGCTCACTGACGACGCCGCCGTGCACCGAAAACGTCGAGTGGATGGTGGCGATGGAACCGGTTGACGTTGATCCGGCAGACATCCAGCGATTTGCCTCACTCTACCCGTCGAACGCGCGCCCTATTCATTCACCCAATCGACGCTTCATCCTGCGCCAGAGTTGAGCGCCGCCCCAGCGGTTCCGCACGGTCCAACATTCTTGGCACAAGTTGGCGCGAAGCCTCCTCTTCCGGTCTGGCGGTCTGACGGCGCTCCCCAAGCTGGCTAGTCTAAATGATAGGGATTCGGTGCCGACACCACTCGTCCCAAATACGTCGCGGCGAGGTTTGTCTGCAACCCGGCAATCACACGCCGCCCCGCCGTGGTAATGAAGACGTCTCTGTCGAGTCCGACGGAATATGATGCGCATGGAACCGCTGGTAGAAAAGGTGACCAGCGACAGGTGGTTCGAAGCCCGCGTCTTGCCGCAGCTGCACGTTCTACTCTGGGGTAACAAGAGGGTAGTGTATACCTTCTCCTAGCTTCGCCGCCAACTACTCGGTTTTCCGAATTGCTCTCTATATTCTTGAAGACGATGCGTTCGTTAAAGACATGTGCTGCGCACCTGGTGTAAAAGCTGCTCTCATCATGCAGAGGTCAAGCCAGTCGGGCTCATCCGAGGCTATGGCCGTGAGCACTGTTCAGTTCGGCAGAGAGGGCGCTTTTGTACACACTTTGCGATCGTGGCGGCCCCGTGGGCAGATCTGCAAGCTGCCGCGACACTAACCTCTCGAAGCCCGCCCGCCCGCCTTTCGTGCAGCTTCCTCTGAACAAAACCACCGCTCGCCCTTCAATAGGTTGATGCGTGTCTCCCAGTAAGATTCCTGTCCAAGAACGTGATAATCTTCTTGCCAGTGTTGTAGCTGATGTTGCCCTTGATGCCGCAGCCTACCGCGGCGGGACCAAACTCAATGGCAAGCAGGCCGGCTAGGATCGTGCAGCCAGTCGCGAGCCTCGCCCACAACGGGGTCTCACGCGCATGAGGGCGCCGACCATGGGTTCGGCGGTTCATACGCGTATAACACGTATCTTTCTGAAAAAATCAATGCTCTCGGCTAAGCTACTGAATTATTTGGCTTCCATATAGCGCGTCGGCGGAACCAACTTGTAGACGGGCTATGAAAGGTTAAGCGCGGATGTCTATCGGCCGCCGGCGTTCCCGCTCTGTAAGCCTGCCTGAACTACCCGCGCCGCGGTCAAGCCCCAGGCTCCTGCTCATCCAGCGACCGCCCGATCAATGGCAGGCTGGAAAGACAAGAGCCGATGTCTTCCGATGGTCTCGCCATCAGCTTTGGGCTAACTTCCCCATTCTCCCGCTTCGAGCTCGACACACGGCGGTTTGGATGGCGCACGACAATCTGTGTCGGCTTTGTCGTGTCCGTGACAGACGCCTGAAAGGCCCGTTCGCGCGTTTTGCCGCCGTCTAAGCGGCTGGAATTTAATGACAAAGTTTCTTCTGGGATCGGCCGATCACGCTGGTACGCTTTTTGCGATGCTTGGTGTGAGGCGGCACGAGCTGCCTATCGGCACTTGTGTCGCGGGCAGTCGCGATAATTAGAACGAAGGAAGGAAAGCTATTATGTCAGGTCTGCGTCAGATCGCCTTTTACGGAAAAGGCGGCATCGGCAAGTCCACCACGTCCCAAAATACGCTCGCTGCCCTTGTCGACCTCGGGCAGAGAATCCTCATCGTAGGATGCGACCCCAAAGCCGATTCCACACGCTTGATCCTGAATTCGAAAGCTCAGGATACCGTCCTGGATCTCGCCGCACAGGAAGGCTCGGTGGAAGACCTCGAACTCCAGGACGTGCTCAAGGTGGGCTACAGAGGCATCAAGTGCGTGGAGTCCGGCGGCCCCGAGCCGGGTGTCGGTTGCGCCGGCCGCGGCGTCATCACCTCGATCAATTTCCTCGAGGAGAATGGCGCTTATGACGATGTCGATTATGTCTCCTATGACGTCCTCGGCGACGT
The DNA here is from genome assembly GCF_004022955.1 of Mesorhizobium sp. M7A.F.Ca.US.002.01.1.1. Classification (NCBI taxonomy): domain Bacteria; kingdom Pseudomonadati; phylum Pseudomonadota; class Alphaproteobacteria; order Hyphomicrobiales; family Phyllobacteriaceae; genus Mesorhizobium; species Mesorhizobium sp. M7A.F.Ca.US.002.01.1.1. The sequence goes on from NZ_RZQE01000003.1 coordinate 10,190, forward strand.
GGTATGCGGCGGCTTCGCCATGCCGATCCGCGAAGGCAAGGCCCAGGAGATCTATATCGTCATGTCCGGCGAGATGATGGCGCTCTATGCCGCCAACAACATCGCCAAGGGCATCCTCAAATATGCCCATTCGGGCGGTGTGCGGCTGGGCGGGCTGATCTGCAATGAACGTCAAACCGACCGCGAACTCGATCTGGCCGAAGCACTGGCTGGCCGATTGAATTCCAAGCTCATCCACTTCGTGCCCCGCGACAACATCGTCCAACATGCCGAACTCAGGAAGATGTCGGTGATCCAGTACGCGCCGGACTCAAAGCAGGCAGGGGAATACCGCGCTCTGGCCGAGAAGATCCACGCCAATTCGGGCCAGGGTACGATCCCGACGCCGATCACCATGGAGGAGCTGGAGGAGATGCTGCTCGACTTCGGCATCATGAAGACCGACGAGCAGATGCTTGCCGAGCTTCACTCCAAGGAAGCGGCGAAGGCGGCGGCCCAGTAGTGACATTAGCGCTGCCATGAATCGGCGCGCCTTGCAGAGAACGGCGCCTATTCTTTGAGGCGTCACCCAACCTTGAAAGGGGGACTCATGAGCCGGGAATACGAGAATGACGGTGCTCTTCATGCGAAGCTTATCGAAGAGGTGCTGTCGCATTATCCCGACAAGGCGGCGAAGCGCCGCAAGAAGCACCTCAACGTCGCAAAGAGCGGCAACGAGGCTGGCGGGGAAAGCGAGGTCCTTTCCGAATGCGACGTCAAATCGAACATCAAGTCCATTCCCGGGGTGATGACGATTCGCGGCTGTGCATATGCTGGTTCGAAAGGCGTGGTGTGGGGGCCAGTCAAGGATATGGTCCATATCTCGCACGGCCCGGTCGGCTGCGGCCAATATTCTTGGTCGCAGCGCCGCAACTACTACGTCGGTACAACGGGCGTCGACACGTTCGGGACAATGCAGTTCACCTCCGATTTCCAGGAGAAGGACATCGTCTTCGGCGGCGACAAGAAGCTGGAACAGATCATTGACGAGATTGAAGTCTTGTTTCCGCTCAACAACGGCATCACCGTGCAGTCCGAATGCCCTATCGGCCTGATTGGCGATGACACCGAGGCCGTTTCTCGCAAAAAGACCAAGGAGTATGACAAGACGATCGTGCCGGTACGCTGCGAGGGCTTCCGCGGCGTCTCGCAGTCGCTTGGCCACCACATCGCCAATGATGCAATCCGGGATTGGGTCTTCGACAAAAAGGATGTCAAGTTCGAGGCCGGCCCCTACGACGTCAACGTCATCGGCGACTACAATATCGGCGGCGATGCCTGGGCCTCGCGCATACTGCTTGAGGAGATAGGGCTGCGCGTGGTTGGCAACTGGTCGGGTGACGCCACACTCGCAGAGATCGAGCGCGCCCCGAAGGCTAAGCTCAATCTTATCCACTGCTACCGGTCGATGAATTACATCTGTCGGCATATGGAGGAAAAGTATGGCGTCGCCTGGATGGAGTACAATTTCTTCGGTCCCTCCCAGATCGAAGCCTCTCTGCGCAACATAGCCAAGCATTTTGGGCCGGAAATCGAGGAGAAGACCGAAAAGGTCATTGCCAAGTACAGGCCGCTTGTTGATGCGGTCATCGCCAAGTACCTGTCGCGCCTGGAAGGAAATACCGTGATGCTCTATGTCGGCGGCCTGCGCCCCCGCCACGTCGTCACGGCCTACGAGGACCTCGGCATGGTCATCGTGGGCACCGGCTATGAATTCGCCCACAGCGACGACTATCAGCGCACCGGCCACTACGTGAAGAACGGCACGCTGATCTACGATGACGTGACCGGCTATGAGTTGGAGAAATTCATCGAAGGGATTCGCCCAAATCTGGTCGGCTCGGGAATCAAAGAAAAATACCCGGTGCAGAAGATGGGCATACCGTTCCGCCAGATGCATTCCTGGGATTATTCAGGCCCGTATCACGGCTACGACGGCTTTGCCATTTTCGCACGTGATGTGGATCTCGCCATTAACAACCCGGTCTGGGACCTATTCCACGCGCCTTGGAAAAGAAGCCGGGGCGATGAGCGGGCGATGGCTGCCGAATAAACATTTGCTTCAGCCCCAGTCTCCCACTGAGACGGTGAACTCCCGCGGCCTCTGATCCGCCGGAGCCTGGAACGTCTTGACGTCCTGAGCTGCCGTCCCGCGCAGCCAGATGCAAAAGAGGTAATCATCATGCCGCAGTCGGCTGAAAAAATTCTCGATCACGCTCCCCTGTTCCGCGAGCCGGAATACAGAAAGATGCTCGCTGAGAAGAAGCTAAACTTCGAATGTCCGCACCCCGATGAAATCGTTTCCGATCAGCGCGATTTCACCCAGACGTGGGAATACCGCGAAAAGAACCTCGCCCGCAAAGCGCTTGTCGTGAACCCGGCCAAGGCCTGCCAGCCGCTGGGTGCGGTATTCGCTGCCGCCGGCTTCGAGCGAACCATGTCCTTCGTCCACGGCAGCCAAGGTTGCGTCGCCTATTACCGCTCGCACCTGTCGCGCCATTTCAAGGAGCCTGCCGCGGCGGTCTCCTCCTCAATGACCGAGGATGCGGCGGTGTTTGGCGGCCTGAAGAACATGGTCGACGGGCTCGCCAACACCTACCAGCTCTACGACCCCAAGATGATTGCCGTGTCGACGACCTGTATGGCAGAGGTCATTGGCGACGACCTGCACAGCTTCATCCAGAACGCCAAGGACGAAGATTCAGTCCCGCGCGACTTCGACGTGCCCTTTGCCCACACCCCGGCCTTCGTTGGCAGTCATGTCGACGGCTATGACAACATGGTCAAAGGCATTTTGGAGCACTTCTGGAAAGGTCAGGAGCGTACGCAAATCGAAGGAACCATCAACATCATTCCGGGCTTCGACGGCTTCTGCGTCGGCAACAACCGGGAGCTCAAGCGCCTGCTCGATGTAATGGGCGTGTCCTATACATTGATCCAGGATGCCTCTGACCAGTTCGATACGCCTTCGGACGGTGAATACCGCATGTATGACGGGGGCACGAAGATCAACGAGGTGAAGAAGGCCCTCAACGCCGAGGCAACGCTTTCGCTGCAGCATCACAACACCCGAAAGACACTGGGCTATTGCGAGGAGGTCGGGCAGGCGACGGCCTCGTTCCACTATCCGCTCGGCGTTCAGGCGACGGACGAATTCCTGATGGAGGTCGCGGCGATTTCCGGCAAGGAGATTCCCGAGGCAATTCGCCTCGAGCGCGGCCGACTGGTAGACGCCATGGCGGACAGCCAATCCTGGCTGCATGGTAAGAAATACGCCATCTACGGTGATCCCGACTTCGTTCACGCAATGGCCCGCTTTGTCATGGAGACCGGCGGCGAGCCAACCCATTGCCTCGCCACCAATGGCACCTCGGCATGGGAAGCCGATTTGAAGAAGCTGCTAGCATCCTCGCCTTTCGGCAAGGCTGCCCAGGTTTGGGCGGGCAAGGACCTGTGGGCGCTGCGCTCGCTGCTCTTTACCGAGCCGGTGGACCTTTTGATCGGCAATTCCTACGGCAAGTACCTGGAGCGCGACACCGGAACGCCGCTGATCCGGCTGATGTTTCCGATCTTCGATCGGCACCATCATCACCGCTTTGCGCTCTTTGGCTACCAGGGCGCGTTGCGCGTGCTGACGACGATCCTCGACAAGATCTTCGACAAACTCGATCGCGAGACGAGCGAGACGGGTGTGACGGATTATTCCTATGACCTCACGCGCTAAGAGCCGTGGCCGGCTTTTCGCCGAGGCCATTCCTTGCCCAATGGACTGGGGAGGCTGAGCGATGTCCTCCCTCAGCGCCAAAATCAAGGACGCCTTCGATGAGCCCGCCTGCGATAAGAACCGTGGCAAAGATGCCAAGGCGCGCAAGGAGGGCTGCTCGAAGTCGCTGACACCAGGGGCGGCAGCCGGCGGCTGCGCCTTTGACGGAGCCAAGATCGTCCTGCAGCCGATCACCGACGTTGCGCATCTGGTCCATGCGCCGCTCGCCTGCGAGGGCAATTCTTGGGACAACCGTGGTGCGGTTTCGTCAGGGCCGACCTTGTGGCGGACAAGCTTCACGACCGACCTCACCGAACTCGACCTGGTGATGGGGCAGGGCGAGCGGAAACTCTTCAAGGCGATCCGCGAGATCAAGCACACATACGCGCCGCCGGCGATCTTCGTCTACTCAACTTGCGTAACGGCGCTGATCGGTGACGACATCGAGGCCGTGTGCAAACGCGCCACGGAAAAGTTCGGTTTGGCCGTGGTGCCGATCAATGCGCCTGGCCTGGCAGGCTCCAAGAACCTCGGCAACAAGCTCGCCGCCGAGGCGTTGCTCGATCATGTCATCGGCACGGTCGAACCCGACGACCCCGGGCCCTACGACATCAACATCCTTGGCGAATTCAACCTCTCGGGCGAATTCTGGCTTGTAAAGCCGCTCCTCGATCGGCTCGGCATCCGGGTGCGCGCCTGCATTCCCGGCGATGCGCGTTACCGCGACATTGCTTCCGCGCACCGCGCCCGGGCGGCAATGATCGTGTGCTCGACCGCGCTGATCAGTCTTGCCCGCAAGATGGAGGAGCGCTGGGACATCCCGTTCTTCGAGGGCTCCTTCTATGGCATCTCCGACACATCGCAAGCTCTTCGCAACCTTGTCAGGCTGCTGGTGAGGAAGGGCGCCGATCCGGAGATCCTCGAGCGCACGGAGACGCTGATCGCGCAGCAGGAGGCGATCGCGTGGAAGAAACTCGAATCCTACCGGCAAAGGCTCCAAGGCAAGCGCGTGCTGCTCAACACAGGCGGTGTGAAGTCCTGGTCGGTTGTCCGTGCGCTGATGGAGATCGGAATCGAGATCGTCGGCACCTCGGTCAAGAAATCTACGGTGCAGGACAAGGAGCGCATCAAACAAGTTCTCAAGCACGACAAGCATATGTTCGAATACATGGCTGCGCGCGAGCTGTACGCCATGCTCTCTGAACACAGGGCCGATATCATGCTGTCGGGCGGTCGCACGCAATTCATTGCGCTCAAGGCCAAGACGCCCTGGCTCGATATCAACCAGGAGCGCCAGCACCCTTATGCCGGCTATGCCGGCATGGTGGAACTCGTACGCCAGATCGACCTCGCCATTCACAATCCGGTCTGGTCTCAGGTGCGCCAGCCGGCCCCGTGGGATTGCCAGCCTGATCTAAAAGACGAACTGCCATGCACGAAGAAGGAGTCCGGGCACCTGTTCGATGAATTCGCCGGCGCGACGGCACACGAGTTCAGCGAGTGTTGAGGCGACCGATGGCCCGCATCCTTCCCCAGACCAAATCCGCGGCGGTGAACCCGCTGAAGTCGTCGCAGCCGCTGGGTGCCGCCTTTGCCTTTCTTGGGGTCGACGGCGCGATGCCGCTGTTCCACGGCAGCCAGGGATGCACAAGCTTCGCGCTCGTGCTCTTCGTACGGCACTTCAAAGAAACGATTCCATTGCAGACAACAGCGATGGATGAGGTGGCGACCATCCTCGGCGCTGCCGACCATCTTGAAGAAGCCATCCTCAACCTCAAGAACCGCACGAAGCCAAAGCTGATCGGGGTGTGCACGACCGCGCTGGTGGAGACGCGTGGCGAAGATTGCGCGAGTGATATTGCGAACATCAAGCTGAAGCACACGCAAGAGCTTGCGGGTACGGAGGTCGTGCTGGCCAACACGCCGGATTTTGACGGCGCGATCGAAGAGGGCTGGGCCAAGGCAGTCACCGCAATGATCAAAGGGATTACAGGCTCGGGCGAACGTGCGCGGCAGCCGAAGAAGATCGCGATCCTGCCCGGATGCAACCTCACTGTCGCCGACATCGAGCATATGCGTGACATGGTTGAAAGCTTTGGGCTCAAGCCGGTTATTCTGCCCGACATTTCAGGCTCGCTCGACGGTACGGTTCCTGACCGCTGGGTAGCGACCACATACGGCGGCACCAGCGTCGAAGACATTCGCGAGTTGGGCACGGCCATGCAATGCATCGCCATCGGTGAGCACATGCGCCGCCCGGCGAAAGCGCTGCACGGGTTGACCGGCGTGCCTTACGTGTTGTTCCAGTCACTGACTGGGCTGCAGGACACGGACCGCTTCGTGTCGCTGCTGTCTGCGATTTCGGGCGCGGCGGTACCGGCCCGCGTGCGCCGGCGCCGGGCGCAATTGCAGGACGCGATGCTCGACGGACATTTCCATTTCGGCGGCAAGAAAATTGCCATCGCTGCCGAACCAGACCAGCTGTTCCAACTTGCGACCTTCTTTGCTGGCCTCGGCTCCGAGATAGCCGCGGCCGTCACAACGACCGACAGGTCTAAAATTCTCGAGAAAGTCCCGGCGGTTTCGGTTCAGATCGGCGATCTCGGCGATCTGGAAAGTCTTGCCGTCGGTGCTGACCTGCTTGTCACGCATTCGCACGGGCGCCAAGCATCGGAGCGGCTCCGAATTCCGCTCATGCGCATCGGGTTCCCGGTCTTCGATCGACTAGGCAGCCAGCACAAGCTCGCAATTCTCTATCAGGGCACCCGCGACATGATCTTCGAGGTCGCCAGCATCTTCCAGGCCAACCAACACGCGCCCACTCCTGAGGCGCTTGATCCACTCCGTAATCGAGAAATATCACGATGAACGCTGTTCGCCGCCTCTCGCTGGTCAGTAGTGAGGTTTTCGCCCCGATGCCTGAACGACGTAAGGGCGCATTGCGCGTTGCGATCGCCACTCAGGACATGCAGGACCTCAACGCCCATTTCGGGTCGGCCAGGCGCTTTGCTGTCTACGACGTGACGCGCGAGGAATGGAATCTCGTAGAAGCCGTGGCCTTCGATGACGTGTCCGATGAAAGCGGGGAGCATCGGGCCGAGCGCGATGATCGCATCACGCCAAAGGTGGATGCGCTCAAGGGCTGTCAGATCCTGTTTTGTCTGGCAATTGGCGGCCCTTCGGCAGCCAAGCTTGTCGCGGCAAAAATCCACCCGATCAAAGTGGCGGAGCCCCAATCGATCCCACAGGTGCTCTTGCGCACGCAGATGATGCTCAGGACGTGTCCTCCGCCTTGGCTGCGCAAGGTGCTGGCGCGAGCGGGCATTGCCGAAAAGAAACCGTCCTTCGAGGACGAGGACTGAAAAGAGGAGGACGCCAATGCCTGACCCCGCAATCCCCCCAGCTGTCGCCGAAGACGAGGCGGCTCTTTGCACCCCGTTCGTCAAATGCCTCGTGCGGCTGATCCGTTCTCAGGATTCCTATGGCTCGTGGGAACGCAAAGCGGACGCTGAGCTGCTGGGCGACTTCATCATTACCAAGGAACAGCGCCGAGGGATCCCAATCATCGGAGATCCCGATCCCGACGTGCTGTGGAGGCTCGACAAGTACTACGCCGCCATCGGGCTTGCGATCGAGGAGCGCTGCGGCCTTATGGCATCGCCGATGATCCAGGTGAGCCATGAGGGTTTTGGTCGGGTGCTTTTCACGACCGGACGGCTGGTCGTTTTGTCCAAAACGCTGCGCGATGTCCACCGGTTTGGCTTCGAGACGCTCCTGAAGCTCGCCACGGCCGGTACGAAGCTGGTCGACGATGCGATTTCAGTCATCGAAACCTTTCCCCACGTGGCGCTGGCATGATGGGCGCGATTTTCGAGAAAGGCCATCATGACGGACCCGAGAAACTATGTTGGCCAGTCCCCTCGATCCAGGGACTCGAGGCCGACCAGGTTGTTGGGGTATCGCCGATGAAGAAGCCGCTGGTCCTGATCTGCTCGCAAGATGCCGAGTTCTATCTGCTCTACAGCCACATACTGGAGGTTGACGGTTTCAGCAGTGAGACGGCAGACGGCGCGAAGGCTGCGCTGGCCTTGGCCGAACAACGGGAGCTTCAGGCCGTAGTGCTGGATTGCGACCCAGCCAGCATAAACGGGTCCGCAATTTGCGCCCACCTCAAGCGGGAACCGCGCACCACCGACCTGCCTATCATCGCCCTGATCGCGCCTGGCGCCGAGCACCAGCACCTCGATCTCTTGAAGGCAGGCGTTGAGAGCTTTGTGCGGCCGGTGGCTCCGGCCAAGCTGCTCGACTGCCTGCGGGCGAGGCTCGGGCTGACCAAGCGTGGTCCGAACGGGGTTGAAAACGACAGTTGGATTTGTTGTGGAGGCCTGGAGATGAAGCTCGATGCCCATCGGGTTCGCGGTAATGGCCACGACATCCATCTCGGACGGATCGATTTCAACGTGCTGCGGCTTATGATTGAGGCCCCCGGCAAGGTCTTCAGCCGGGACGAGCTTATCGGGGCGGCCTGGCTGCCCAACATTCATGTCGGTGCACGCACCGTCGATGTCCATATCAGCCGAATCAGGAGGGCGCTGAAAACGGCCTTGCCCGGCAGCGTCATTCGCACCGTCAGGTCGGCCGGCTACTCGCTCGAGAAGCCGGACGACTGAAATCGGTGATCGAACGTGGTGCCGCTCTCTCTTCCTCCTGAGAGCGGTGTTGCCGCTTTGAGGCGCTCCTAACGAAGACCAGGAGAAGCAGGCAAATGGAATTTAAAAGCATATTCAGTGTGACGGGTGCTGATCATTCTGATGAGGACCTCACAACAGCTGCCGGACTGTGTGCCGAGGTCGGCGCGCACCTATCGGTACTCATTATACCGCCTCCATTGCTCTTGATGTCGTCTCCGCCCCCCGAATGGAATACAGGACGTGCACAGGCAATTGCAGTACCGAACTATCGATTTCAGCAAATCGAGAAATTTTCACAGGACGTGACCAGAATGGAAAGACGGTCCGCGGATATCCTCAAAAGGCTGAAAGCTATGTCGCTTTCCTGTGACGTTGACACCGACTATTGCGATCCGGCTAGCCTCGGTGAAGTGGCACGACAGCGGGCGCTCTGCGCTGACCTGACGATCGTTGGAGGAGACCTCCTCAACGATGAGACTCTCGGACCTCCTGTTGTCAACGGCTGCTTGTTCGATAGCGGAAAGCCGGTGCTCATCGTGCCGAAGGGCGTTAAGGCGACGCTGTCGCCTCGACGCGTGCTGGTCGGCTGGGATTCGCGTGTAGAGGCCTCGCGTGCGGTTCGGGAAGCTCTTAGTATCCTATCCGCTGCCAAGGAAGTCTGTGTCGCTATGGTCGATCCAAAGGCGCAAAACAACGGGAAAGGCGCGCAGTCTGGAGCTGACATCGCTGCCTATCTTACTCGGCACGGTGCTCGGGTCTCCGTTGACCTGCTTAAGAGCGCCGGCAAATCGGCGGGCACAGTGCTGACCCAGCACGCGAACGACATCTGTGCTGACATGATGGTTATGGGTGCTTATGGCAGCCGTGGGCTGCGTGAGCGGATTTTCGGCGGTCCGCCGAGCTGGAGCTTTGGGAAGACCACATTGCCGCTGTTTTTGGCTCGCTGATCAGCTCCGTAGGAACACCGATCAGGTCGTAGGACCGCCAACCAGTCCGAAGTCGTCGTCGGTTACCGGTCGGATTGCGGAGACATGGCTGGATCCGCGAACATCTTGCGACGCTTGTCAGAGCCAAACCGGACGCCTCGACTGCTTCACGACGCTCTCGTGAACCAACTCGTGCGAGATCGTCCGCAACGGGCAGTAAAGACGAACGGCTGCAGCAGACCGCAGCCAAGCCACAGGGCGGGTGTACCAGGAGACCCCGCCTCGTGCGCGAACCCTGTTGGAAGGCCCCTTATCAGTACCCGGACGCGCGTCAAATCGGCGGCTGTCCCTGTCAGCCTGCGGTGTGCAAGGGCCGCTGCCGCGGAGCTTCCCCTGCCCGATCGTCGGGCGTGCGACAATGTCGGATTCCAGACGAGCTGGAACTGCGCGAACTCGTTGGTTTGACAGGTCTTTATCCGGCACGCCGCATGCATGGGAGTCTCCGAAAGCATTAAGAGCCGTTATCCATGGTTACGCCCCTCGAAAGAAAGAGCCGCTTCCGTCGTGGCAGGGAAACAGCCACTCCTGGGGTGGAGGCCGGCGCTAGAAGCCGCCGTAAGATCCGGAAGAGCCGCGCGACAGCATCACACACTTTCCTTCTGCTCTTGGGTTCGGATCACGCCGCGCCGCTGTCGATGCCGCCGACATTGAGCCCAAGACCTGGAAGGCGGCACACGCTTTTGCTGTCCTCTCAGTCGGGACCGCGGCTCAAGCATGCCTGTGAGGTTCGCATTGCTCAATGCCCGGCAATCGACGTCAACATGCCGCTGAGTTGGAAAACACTCCTAGAGGAGTAAGGATAAGTGGACCTCTTTTGTATTGGTGTGGGTGCTGGACCATCTAATTTGAGCCTTGCGTGTCAGATACAGGAAGAGATTGCGCAAGGGGCACTGTTCCTGGACCGGGAGGTCGATTTCCGAGGACATCCAGGCAGCGCTTTCGATTGCGCGGAGCTCCAGGTCGGCCACTTCCAGGATCTGGTTACTCTGGTCAATCCGCGATCAGCCTACACATTCGTAAACTACCTCCACGAGAACGGGCGTCTTTACAATTTCCTCAATGCGCAATTTCACGGGGTGCTTAGAGCCGAGTTCGCCCAATATCTCAACTGGGCGTTCCAGAAGAATCCGCTTGTCCGTGGCGGCGAGGCCGTTCGCGAAATCCGCTTTGACGGCGAGTTTCGCGTGCGGACGGACAACGCGGTCCTTGATGCAAGAAACCTCGTCATCGACATAGGCAAGCAGGCGCAAATTCCGCCTCAGTTTCATGGCTGGACTGGACCCAACCTGTTCCACTCATCTGAGTTGGCCCACATCAATCCTGAGGTGCAAAAAAAGCATGTCTGCGTTGTTGGCGGCGGACAGTCGGGAGCCGAGCTGCTACTGCACCTTGTCGGCCGGCCGAAAGAACGGCGGCCCGCGGCGATCACATGGGTCTTGACGCGCGAGATGCCTTTCGACGACCACGCGTTCACAAACGGGCTGTTCACGCCATGCTTCTCGGATCGTTTTGCTGCGATGAGCGAGGTGCATCGACAGCTGTTCCTGCGGCGTTTCGCGCTTGCCTCCGAGGGCATTTCAGAAAGCAAGTTGCGCGCGGTCTATCAGGCGCTCTACCACCACGCCTTTCTCGAGCCACACCAATGCGAGATCACATTGCGGCCAAGTTGCAACGTGTCGCGCTGCATCAATGCCGGAGCAGGGCACAGGCTCACGCTGCAACGCGGCTTGGACAACATCGGAGAAGTAACCGCCGATATCGTCATCCTGGCCACCGGGTACGAGAAACCGCTGCCGGGTTTCCTAGAACCGATCGCAGATCGCCTCGAACAGATCGGCAATGAGCTCGCCATCGGCGAGGATTTTTCGGTGTACTGGGACGGACCGCGAGACCGACGCCTTTTCGTTCAGAACGCCTGCCTTGGACAGCGCGGGCTGGCTGATCCGAACTTTGGGCTGCTGGCCTGGCGAGCGCGCCGCATCCTTGACAGCCTTCTGCGGCGCGCGCCATGCGCCAATCCCGAGCATCTAGGGTTCATCAACCGTCCCTTGACGGAGTGCTGGCCCGACCTCGGAGTCGAACAAATGGGCAGCGGGATATGATTCGTCGATATTGATGATCGGCGGTGGCATTCAGGAAAGATTTCCGCCTCTGGCGGCAAAAGCGGGACGAGCAATATTCCTACGGCGTCAGATCGCTCTGCTCGCGCTTGAGCAAGGTAGCGTCGCGCGACTCCTGCTTGGCGTGAAACAGCAAAGGGCATTCAATCACGATGCAGCTTTACGTGCTGTCGGGCTCAACGCCACGTGGATCGAGCCCAACGCCGCCGTTGGCAACCGCGACGCGAATTATGACGCCGGGCCACATGCGGCGGTGGCTGCAAGGGTACCGAGCCTCTCCCGCACTTTCGACCCCATCGCCGAAGTGCGACTACTCCAGGACGCCGAAGCCGGTCTTATCGCCAGCGGGCCAGCCAAACTCTCACCTTCCTAAACGGCAGCCGCTAAGGTGAGCCGTCGAAAGCCGACATTCAGGTTAACGTCAGCTGGCCGTGTTAGGGCTCGCTTATTCAAGGCGGTACCGGCGCTTGCCGAAGCTAAGAAGGGTTGGCATGCCCTTTGCCGTGCTTGATGTGCGGCAACACGGTGAGAGCTCCGCTGAAGCAAGCGAGAGGGAGCAATGCCCTCGAGACCGTGTCCGATTTTGACTGGAAAATATTCCGCGACAAAAGAGACGAAAGGTGTGGAATGACTTTGGACACCAAGATGGAACTGCGTATGGGGTCCCCGGCTCCTGCGCTGAAAGTGGAGAACTGGCTGCGTGGCGAGCCCCTCACGAGCCTTCGGCCCGGCAAGGTCTACCTCGTTGAATTTTGGGCGACTTGGTGCCGACCATGTGTCCACGCCATGCCCCATTTGATCGAACTGCAGGAGAAATATAAAGACAGCGGATTTGAGATTATCGGAGTCGCAGCTTGCGAAAAGGCTGCAACCGCGGACGAAGCGCGGACCAACGTGGATGCCTGGCTGACCGAGAAGTTCCCGAATCTGAATTATCGGACAGCGTTCGATTGCACTGGCGAAATGAAAAAGCTCTGGCTGGAACCCAGCTCTTCGTTCGGGATTCCCACCTCGTTCGTGGTCGACCGCGACGGCCACATCGCTTATATCGGCCACCCGGCACCTCTCGATGACGTTTTGCCGAAAGTCCTTAACGGCAGCTGGCGCAGCAGCTATGAAGCGAAAGCCGTCGATGCAAAGCGAATCTCGCGTGTGCGCGAATCGTCGCTGAGTCAGCCGATATACGCCAAACTTGGGCCGGCGATGCAGGACGAGGATTGGGCAGCGGCACTATTGGCCATCGAAGAAGGCCTCGCCGTGATGCCAGACTCTTTTGATTTTCGGCGGGTTCATGCGGATATTCTGCTTCACAAGCTGCGCGACATCAAAACCGGCTTGCCGCTTATGCGCGAATTGGTCGAGGACGCGATCAACAAAAAGTTCGAAGCGATGTCTTGGGTGGTGATGGCGCTGAACCAACTCTTCCATCCCACGATCGACAACTCCCATCTTCCGCATGATGATCGCTTTGCGATGGGCAAGGAGCTCTCCGAACAGATCCTGGAACTTAATCCTCCGCAAGGCGATGGAGACTTTAAATTCGGGTGTTACTTTCCGGTCGCTCAGTATTATTACGAGAGCGGCAACAAGGACCGGGCGATCGAGTTGATCGAGGTGGCAATCAAATCGCTGGACCATTCGGAGCCAGTGCCGGACCAAACCAAACAGCGCTACCTCACCTCGTTGCTCCAAGCCCTGGCCAACTACACGGGTGAGCCTGCCTGTCACGCGGGTCTCTGTGTGGCTCCGCAAAACAAGACTTCCGAAACTCAAAACGCTGTCACTTCCTGAGCAAGGATCGCGAAGGGCATGACAATTGGAATTGAACACCGGCAAATCCGCCCGCCCAGGCGCACTTCGCAGCAATAACGTCGATGCCGCAAAAGTGCGCGGCTTGCGGCAGGTGGAATTTCCATTGCGTTTACCTCGGGTCGAACCGCGGCGCAGGCGTTCGCGCCGCGGTGAAAGGTCTCGCATTGGTGGACGTGCTCGAGGTCGGCCACGGGACACTGTTGCGTGGGATCGGCTCGCCCAAGCCATTCCCCGCCCACGCAAGCGCCCGAACCACACATCGCAGAAAAAGAGATCGTCCTTCAAGAGGAGTACTGAAATTGGGGAAAAGCGAAATTCCTCATGAACCGGTTGGCCCTGCTGTCCACGGGGACGACGAGGCCCTTGCTTCCCCGTTCGTCAAATGCCTCCTGCGGCTCATTCGTACTCAGGATTCCTTCGGCTTATGGGAAGGCCATTCGGATGCCGAGCTGCTGGCCGAGTTCATCATCACCAAGCAACAGCAACGTGCGGTACCCTTTGGCGGCGATCCCGATCCTGACGCGCTGTGGAGGCTCGACATGTTTTACACCGCCGTAGCGCTTGCGATCGAGGAGCGCTCCGGCGTGTCGACGTCGCCGATAATAGAAATGAAACCCGTGGGGGCTTCCAGCGGTTGGGCGTTCTGTCGAGACGTCCACCGGTTCGGCTTCGAGACTTTCCGCAAACTTGCTGAGGCCGGTACGAAACTGGTCGACGATGCGACTGCAGCCATTGAAGCCTAGCCCGAGATGGAGCGCATCAAGAAACCATTGTTCCAGGAAGGATCTATGTCAGACCTAGATAGGATGAGGAAAAAAGTCTGAAAGCTCCAGTTGCGTGCAGCTATTGCCAAGATGGCATTGCAGGACCTCGTCGAGGGTCTGCCGGGCAAGTGGGCCGACATACAGGAAGTCGCCGAGAAAACCCAAGCCGTTTATGCCGAGTTGGATGTTGCCAAGAGAGAACTCGCTTCAATGAAGAATTTAGGATGATGCGCACATTCACCACCCGTGACGGCTCCATTTGGATGCCGTCGTACCTGACCTCCATCGATAGCAAGACCTGCATCGGCTGCTGCCGTTGTTTCAAGGTCTGCTCGCGCGATGTCATGCATCTTCACGGCGTTGATGATGCGGGTGAAATCCTCGGCCCCTGCGATGACGAGGACGACGATTTCGACGGCAAGCTCAATCGCATGATCATGGTTGTCGATGATGCCGGCCGCTGCATAGGCTGCGGAGCCTGCGGCCGCGTCTGCCCCAAGAACTGCCAGACGCATGTTGCGGCCGACGAGCTCGCAACATGATCTGGCGAAAACCAGGAGAACGGCGTTGCACTTCATCTTTTTGTCGGCTCGTGGGGCTGGTCCTGTGCAGCAATGCGTCGATGGTTTACTTCGCTTTGGATTCGATCCGTGTGGCAGTCGTCACGACGCTGGCCTGTTCGCTGCTGCTTCAGGCCTGCTATTTCGGCTGCGTGCTCTTTTTCGCGGACGTCGATGATCTGTAGAACTGTTCATTCGCTCCGCAGAGGGCCGGCGAATCCAATCTCTTCCTAAGCCCGTTGGCCGTAATCGAAAGACACGGGGCCGGCGAGTTCGTGCTCAGCTGCCACTGTGCTAGCAAGGGAACGGAATCCAATCCCGGAGCAGATGGCCAGAGTTGAGCGAAGACTGCGGTCGGAGCTCCTGCGCTTCCGGGTCTCCAAGGGGACGACTTTGCGAACCGAAGGGACTTTGAACCGTTGACGTGGCCAGCGTGCGGTAGGTTGGGCCAGCGACAGGGATCCCGGCCGGCCGGGAAGCACCGCCCTCTCAATGTGCGTTGACTTCGCTTCCTTTGGCGAAATGTGGGTAACGGCGAGGGCCGCACTCTTCCCGGGCCGTCGACATTCCCGCCCTTTTGGTGCGTGCGCCGTTAGGCGCGACAATTCGGTGCCCGCGTGTAACTGCGCGCATTCGCCGAAGCTTAGACGTGGTGCATTCCCGCTCGCCCGTTTGGCGGACAGTTCCGGCCGTGCTGGTTTTGCCGCCTAACGCCCGCCGCTCGTCACTGCCACACCCCTCTCCGGCAACGGCTCGGCGCATCGCGCAAGCCGGTTTAGCGATCAGGCCAGGCCCTTCGCGAGTTCCAACGCCTGCCGTTCGAAGAGGCGGCGGTAAATGCCACCATCGAGATTGATCAGGGCGGCATGATCGCCGTCCTCCATGATGCGGCCACGGTCGAAGACGAGCAGCCGATCGAGCGAGCGGACCGTCGACAGCCGGTGTGCGATGACGAGTGTGGTTCGGCCCACCATCAACCGATCCACCGCTTGTTGAATGAGCACCTCGGATTCCGAATCGAGGCTCGATGTGGCCTCGTCCAGAATAAGGATCGGCGCGTTCGCGAGGAAGGCGCGCGCGATCGCCACGCGCTGGCGCTCGCCGCCGGAGAGCTTCAAACCCCTTTCGCCGACCAATGTCCCATAGCCCTTCGGCAGGGGCGCGATGAATTCGTGGGCACTTGCCAGTCGTGCCGCTTGCTCGATCTCGGCCTGGCTCGCGCCAGGCCGGCCATAGGCGATGTTCTCGGCAAGCGACCTGTGAAACAGGATCGGCTCCTGCTGCACGATCGCGATCTGCGAACGAAGGGACTCTTGGGTCACCTCCGAGACGTCCTGACCGTCTATCAGGATCCGGCCGCCGCTCAGGTCGTAGAGTCTCTGGATCAGCTTCACGAATGTTGTCTTGCCGGAACCGGAGGGTCCAACCAACCCAACCCTTTCGCCAGCTTCAATCGACAGCGAACATTCGCTATAGAGCGGCAGGGGATGGTTGGCGTAGCGGAAGTGGACGTTCTCGAAATCGATACGGCCGTTCGTGATCCGGATCGGCTTGGCCTCTGGACGATCGGCAACATCCACCTGCTGATTGTGGATGGCCACCAGTTCTTCCATATCATTAACCGAGTGCTGCACGTTGCGGACATGCATGCCGGCATCACGCAGATAGCCCTGCAGGACGATGAAGGACGTGAGAACATATGCTATCTCGCCCGGCGTTGCCTGTCCATGCGACCACAGAAGCAGGGCATATCCGACCACCGCCACCCTGAGCGCAACCAAAGTTACGCCTTGGGTTGAGCCGATGATCGTTCCGCGCACCCAGCTCCGGCGCGCGCGGTGCCGCCATTTCGTCATGATATTTGCAAGCCGCTCGTCTTCGCGAACCTCTGCGCCGAAGCCCTTGACCACAGCGTTGCAACTGACCGCGTCCGCAAGCGCGCCGCTGAGCCTTGTGTCCCATCGGTTGGCAAGGCTCGCCGCTGGCGCGACATAGCCGAGCGACAGCGAAATCGAAAACGCAAGGTAGACGAGAGAGCCGCAAGCAAAGATCACGCCCATGACCGGCCAGTGCCAGCCGAGCAGCACCGTCGAGCCGATCAAGATGACAAACGACGGGAGCAGCGTGACGAGTATCGTGCTGTTGAGGAGGTCGAGCGCCCACATGCCGCGCGTTATCTTGCGCACTGTCGAGCCGGCGAAGCTGTTTGCATGCCAGTCTGTCGAAAAGCGCTGCACATGATGGAACGCTTCGGTCGCGACGTCGGAAATCATTTTCAACACCAGGTCGCTCAGGCCAATGAAGGCGACGTGGCGCATGGCAATGCCACCGAGTGCCAATGCAATCGGTACAGAGAATGCTGCAACAGCTGAATCCGAAGCTGGTGCTGCCGCATTAGCAGCACGAGAAACAGCGTCGATGAGTCGGCCAGAATAGAGCGGCATCAACACGTCAGCCAGCGTGGAGGCGAGCATCGCGGTCATGATGATCGCGAGCCGGGCCGGCTGCCTGTTCCAGAGGCGAACAGTGAAGGCGAAAACGTCGCGACAAGTGGCGCCGCGCCCATGGACGGGGAAACGTCTCATAGTTTCCAAGCGGGCGCATCAACACGCTCGGTCCCAAAGACGATAAAAGACAAAACTGGAATTTCGACCTCCCCCATAACAGCATCAATTTTGGCGGGCAGCTCTTGCCGCCTCACGACGGTGAGTTCAAAAGTCGTGCCAACTGAGCGGGAACATCCGAAGGACAAATTCAGCAGGTTACCGAGCCTGGAGAAAGTCAGCCGCCATCCAGTCGATACGATTGCTACGGCTGCTCAACTCGGGAGATTGGAAAAGAAGGTCGATGTATCGATTGAATTTTGAGCTTGTTCTTGCCTCGATCAAATAAGTACAGTTGCAATGCAGCTTTCTCAGGCCCGGCACTTAGGTGCTGATTTCAAAAGCGCGCCGCGAATACTTTCCTGCCCATATTCCGTCAATCGAATGCTCGACTGTCGGATTGTGCGCTCCCCGACACAGTGCTGTCGGTTCGCCTCCTGGGTACCTCCCCCGTCGATTGACGACCTGAAGGAGAAGCTTCGCTCGCAAGCTGGCACGACTCTTGAGGGTACTCCAGGTGGCGGAAGGAACTCCGGCTCGAGTCCCGTTGACTTCGGATGTTGCGAGGCTGGGTTGGAGCAAACTGTGCACCAATGAGAACGCAATGAAGGAGACATCATGGAACTCCGGCGGATTGCGGTGGAGTTAGACCTATTCCTCAAGATGACTGATGATGTCGCTCAATCCGAACAGTTGTTCGAACTGTTGTCTGCGTTTGCGCTGAATTTCGATTGCCCGTGGATTGCCTATGGGCCGCTCGCATCAGAGAGGGCTTTCAAGCCGAACCGGGAGGGTTCTGTGGTGATGTGGAATTATCCTGCTGAATGGCAGGAGCGCTACTCGAGAATGGGCTATGCCAAAATAGACCCCCTCATCAAGAAAGGTCGAAAGGAGGCGGGACCCTTTCGATGGAGCGAGGTGTATACTGATGAAAACATAACTGAAGATGGACGCCGCGTCTTGGACGAAGCAGCAACATTCGGCTTGAGGTCAGGCGTTACCGTCCCATTACATGGCCCTGGTGGCAGCTTTAGGTTTGTGAGTTTTGCTCAATCCTCGGACTGCGAATTGCAGAATAGAGCGATCACCTACCTGCAAATGGCCGCGCTGCGGTTTCATCGGATGGTTACGAAGTTCGACACTACGACTGCGTCGGAACGAGCTCATAACCTGTCTCCGAGAGAAATAGAGTGCATTGATTTGGTGTCACAAGGAAAATCATCTTGGGAAATAGGAACTATTTTAGGCAGATCACGAAATACGATAGATTTCCATTTAAAAAATGTAATGCGGAAGTTGGATGCGACCAGCAGAACGGTAGCTGTTGTAAAAGCTTTGAACCTTGGGATTATCCAACCGCCGTAGGTGCGCAGCTAGTTCTCCGCCCGTAGTAGCGCGCGTGATAGCCGAGACGCTCCGGCGTGCGCTCGCTCTTCGAAGCACCCAGCGCCTCGTCCATCTCGGCCTCGAGCACCTCCTGCATCACGGCGCGAATCACCTCGTGCAATCCATCCGGCTTCGAAAGCAAAATGTCGTTGACGCTGCTACGGCGGATTTATCTTCAGGCTTGGTCCTGGTGGCGATGCTGAGTTCGCTTCGCTGAGATTGGGCGGTCATGACAGGGTGGTGTTCAATGTCACCGATTCCTGGAAGAAATTACCATCCGTATTAAGCGACTGACGATGAGTGATGTGTGTCCAAAATCTGACAGCTGTCAGAAAACATTTCGGGTTCAATACAGCGGAGCGTCTTAGCCCTGTCGGGCTTTTCGAAGCCTATCTCGCAGTAACTGCGCGCCAGGCGCACTAGCTCGGCCTTTGCTGGTCGATGTGCGGCAATATAGTGTGAGGGCTGACCCGCATGAGAACACGGAACTCGCTCGATGAAGGATGATCGACGGCATCCAGAAAGCTTCTCTCCGGCGGGTTCGAGGGTGCTGCGCGCGCATCTCGGCGACGGGCCAGCGACCAACGGTTGAGGCTACATCTCCGGAGCGAGTGATGCCTCGAAAGATGCAATGCTGTCTCTGGTCCGACGCGCTGGAAGTTTGTGAAGGGTCGGCCCGGCAAATCGGTGAACCGGGCGGCTTAGGCTGCCAAAAAGGGTAGATGTCTGCGTTGCCTCGGTAGATCAGCAGGCGGTATCAGAAAGCCAAAGGCACACGCACACCATCGTGGCGCTTCGCAGGAAGTAGATGGGAGTAATCACCAGTGATTTTACCGGAACTTCGCTCAGCAAACACAGCCGGCAGGGTTTTGGAGATAACGACGACCACGGGATGCGTCGTAGGATGTTCATATTGTCCCCAGGACAAGTTCGCGGTCCGGCAAAGAAAAGTGTCTCATGCGAGTCATCTGGATCTTGAAGATTTCAAGCGGTGTCTGGCCCGCGTACCGACTTCCGTCGACATTGGTTTTGCGGGATACTCCGAACCTTGGCTCAATCCGGACTGTACCGAAATGGTGGAGCACGCCTTCGCCAAAGGCCATGGCATCAGGATTTTTACGACGCTGGTGGGAATGAACGGGCAGGACCTGCAGCGATTGCAAGCCTTGCGCTTGGGCGTATTCGTGGTCCATGTTTTCGATGACGGCACCTACATGAACAGCCGCCTGGTCGGAGACAAGTATCGCGATCTGGTTCGTCAACTCGTCGACGCGGACATCCCCTTGATCCGATTCGTGGCCTTGGGCGAGCCCCACCCAGATATAGCCGACATTATTCCTACCGAAGCCCTGATAAAAGCGCGGCCGGTGAGCAGTAGGGGTGGAAGCGTCGACCCTAAGATCGTTGCACCACGTCAGCCAGTGGTCGGAGCCCTAACCTGCGTGGACGCACGACAGTATCGGAATGTTCTTCTTCCAAACGGCGACGTTACCCTGTGCTCTATGGATTTTGAACGGCGTCACGTATTGGGCAACCTTCTATATGAGGGTTACTCCGCTCTGTTTGAAAAGCCAGTTTTTCGCGAAATCGTCGACCGCATGAATGGAGCAGATGGTTTTCTGCTTTGCAGGATGTGTGAATTCGCCGACCCAAACGACCGGACCTGAGTGCATGCCGGCCGAGAGGGCGTGCCTGGCAGTGCGGATGGCCCCACGACAGATGCACCTGCCCGCGACGCCATCGTGTTTTCACGTTACGCCAGTATGTTCCTGTAGGCGCGGCAGTGGGCCTCGAGCATTTCGGAGACGAGCTCATCGAAAGGTCTTCGCCTTCCAACCGAGCTTGTCGGCCTGCCTAGCTTGAGGTAACGCCGATCACAGGTCAACCATCGGTCGGATGGAAACAGTGTTAGTCGATCCCGATCAGAGCTTGATTGCTTACTCACGGCTCACCTCGTCAACGCCTTCACCCTCCCGGACGATCTCCTTTTCGACTCGCCTGAAGGCAGCAGCCCAGCTGCGGCCGGGGATGGTTGCCGTCGCGGTAGTGGACGTTCTCGAAACCGATGCGGCCCTTCGCCAGCGCGTCTCCCGGTTGCTTCCGCCTGGCCTACGAACGGGCTTTCCGTCAAGGGGGTCCACGGCGGCCCCGCCCTCTTGATCCGGCGGCTCGGGCCAGTCATCGCGCAAGAGATCGGAATCCGCATTCTTCTCAAAGAGAGCGTGGCTTTCGCTGTGTCATCGGTCATCAAATAGTTTCTTGAATCAGGTTGGTGTCCGCAGCCCGAGGTTGAACGGCGAATATTGATGACCGCCGCGAAGCCGCTCGCTCGCTACGGCGCTATTGAGGAGCGCGCTCGCGAGCGGCTTCGCTACCGCCGAGCGACACAACCTCTGGCGACGCGACCCTGCTGATCTCCTTGGACTCATTCATTTGTCCGGAGCGCTATGGGCAGCGAAGGGTGGGTACGTCAACTACCTGATGCCATAGTAGCGATGCTTTCGCGGAAGCTTTAGAAGCCATCCTGTTGCAGCACATTCGAAAGCATCCGAATGGAGGGCAACGCAACCCAACAATATTTGATGAGGATGCCGGCATCACCAGACCAAACCCAGACCAAACAAAGCTGCCTCCGGCATTCTGCTTCAACGTTAAGCGACGAACATCTGCCGCAAACCACTAGCCATTAAACAGCTCTCTTCTTTGAAAGACTATGTGCAGAGGACTTGATATGGACACCGACGCTTTCACGGCTCATGAATCTAACGTTCGTCGTTATTGCCGGGCGTTCCCCACCGTCTTTACGAAGGCCCTTGGGGCGACGATCTGGGACGAGACGGGTAAGCCCTTTATCGATTTCCTGGTGGGTTCCGGCGCACTCAACTACGGGCACAACAATCCGGATATTATGGCGCCAGCGATTGAATATCTCGTCGGTGAGAACATTCTTCTGTCGCTTGATATGCATACGGCGGCAAAGCGTGACTTCATTGAAGGGTTCGTCGATTGGATCCTGAAACCCAGAGGCCTTTCGTACAAGATTCAGTTTCCCGGGCCGACCGGCACGAACGCCAACGAAGCGGCGCTGGCGCTGGCGCGAAAATACACCGGCCGCTCGAGCGTCATGGCCTTTACGAATGCGTTCCACGGCATGTCGCTCGGCTCTCTAGCGGTGTCGGGCTCGGCCTCAACCAGGGAACTGGGAGGCGTCGCTCGCCACGATGTGATCCGTGTTCCCTATGACGGCTATCCGAGCCAAGCTTTCGATTCCGCCAGTTACATCGACAGCGTTTTGAGCGACCCGGGGAGCGGCATAGAAAAGCCTGCCGCAATCATTCTGGAGACCATCCAGGCCGAAGGCGGCATGAACGCCGCATCCGCAGCTTGGCTCACGGAAATTCAGCGCATTTGCCGTACGCACGGCATTGTTTTTATCGTCGACGATATTCAGGCGGGTGCGGGCCGAACTGGCGATTTCTTCTCATTCGAGTCCGCGAAAATCGAACCGGATATTGTGTGTCTTTCCAAGTCCCTAAGCGGTTCAGGTAGTCCGTTGTCCATCGTTCTGATTCGACCCGACTTGGACATATGGAAGCCCGGAGAACATAGCGGGACCTTCAGAGGCAACAATTTCGCCTTCGTGACGGCAGGAGCCATGTGCAAGATGTGGTCGGATAGGAAATTTACTGCAGGTGTCGAGCGGACAGCCGTCAGGCTGCAAACGCACCTCGATCGCCTGGTTGCGAAATTTCCAAGATACATCGAACAGAAGCGCGGCCGCGGTCTGATGGCCGGCCTGAAATGCCGTTCACCGGCAGTTGTCGGCCGCGTGCACGATGTCGCATTCGAAAATGGCCTTCTTATCGAATCCTCGGGGCCAAATCGCGACGTTATCAAAGTCCTCCCACCGATAACCATCACCGATGCCGAACTCGATCGTGGCATCACCATCCTTGAACACGCACTACAGGAGCAAGACAATGCCTAGTCAGATATCTCAAGTGCCAGCCATCTCGCCGGTTTCGATCAAAGAACGGACCGGGTCGATCAACACGGCGGAGATCATCTCGGTCCTGAAAGGTGAGCTCACCGCTCTGCACATCAAGCAAGCTTTCAGCACCGAAGTAGCCGAGGAGATCACTACGAACTTTATTGGAAGCTCTGGTCTCAGAGAGCGTAAAGATGGTGTGCCCGGACAATATGTCGGCGCATCTCACTACAGGAAGGATGCAGCCACCTATTTCGCAGACGCCGAAAACGCGCGGCCGTACGTCGATGCCCTTTTTAAGAATTTGGTTGACCCGGTTCGAGCAGTATTCAGGGCGTTGAAGCGAGAGCTTCACAACCAGGGAATCGAATTGCGGCTAGCCCGTTCCGAACACGGCCAGGCCAATGTTTGTCGCGGCCTCAGTTGGTCGGGCACAGGCACATTTTCCTTGGATCCCCACGACGACGTCGCTCAAGTCTTACGTGCTGGCGATGATTACGAGCTTTCTGCGGTGGCGCACAATACGGTCGCAGCGCTCAACCTCTATCCCAGCATGCCTGAGGAAGGCGGCAATCTGAAGCTCTGGAGCCACAAGCCGACGGTTGCGGACCGGATATCGCAAGGTGTGGAGACCACTGGATATCCCTATTCGGCAGCCTATCTGGAAGCCGTCCCTTGCCGCGAGTTCGAGCTCAAAACCGGGGATATCGCCCTAATCGATGGCGGCTTCGTTCACGGGGTTACCGGTCAATTAGGCGACGGAAAGCGTCGCCTAGTGCTGAATTGCTTTTTCGGATTTGCGCGGCCTGATCTTGTTCTCTGGTGGACGTGACGTTGGACCTCGCAGCGATCGACTGGCTTGGGCCGTGAGTTGGCGTGGCCAGGCGTGTGACTGCTCATGCTGCCGTCATACAAGCCGAACCTCGAACCGATTGAAATGGCCTTCGCCAGACAGTTTGGGCTGATGCCTTTGCAGGCTACAATTCAGGACTCGCCCTATGAAGAAGCAGTTTACTCCTACAAACGATGTAAGCCTCGCGATCTTTGATCGTCTTGAGTCTGAGGTGCGGAGCTACGTCCGTGCGTTCCCAGTTCTGTTCGATCGAGGCGTCGGCACTGCCCTCATAGCTACAGACGGTCGGGAATACATCGACTTCTTGGGAGGCGCGGGAGCCTTGAATTACGGGCACAACAACCCAGCCTTCACGCGGGCGTTGTTGGACTACATTGCGCGCGACGGAATTGTGCACGGGCTCGACCTTGCTACGACCGCCAAGAAGGCCTTCATCGAAGCTTTTGAGCAGTTTATTTTGAAGCCCCGCGGTCTGTCTTATAAATTGCAATTTACTGGCCCCACAGGTACGAACGCGGTCGAGGCGGCTCTGAAGCTAGCTCGCCAAGTGACCGGCAGGTCAAACATCGTTTCGTTTACGAACTCGTTTCACGGAGTCAGCGCTGGGGCGTTGGCGGCAACCGGAAACACGAAGTTCCGAGATGCTGTCGGCTTTCCCCTCGCGCACGTGACATCGTTGCCGTACGAGGGCTATCTCGGCGCTTCAGACACGATCGAGTATTTCGAGAAGCTTCTCGATGATCCTAGCAGTGGTCTCGGCAAACCCGCTGCGGTGATCCTAGAAGCAGTGCAGGGCGAAGGCGGTGTCAATGCTGCTACCGTTGAATGGCTGCAACGGCTGCGTGATCTGACCTCTCGGCACGAGATCCTGATGATCCTCGATGATATTCAGGCTGGTGTCGGTCGCACAGGGAAATTCTTCAGTTTCGAGGCGGCTGAGATCGTGCCGGACATCGTTACCCTGTCAAAGTCGTTGTCTGCAATTGGAACGCCTATGGCCCTTGTCCTCATGAAGCCTGAACTTGATGTCTGGACGCCGGGTGCGCACACCGGCACGTTCAGGGGCAACAACTATGCTTTCGTCACTGCTCGTGCGGCCCTTGAGACTTACTGGTCCGACTCCAAGTTTGAAGATGAGATTGCTCGCAAATCAGCCATCTTGGCTCAAGAACTCAAGTCGATCGCAGACGACTTCCCCAGCCTTGCTCTGAATGTCCGAGGCCGCGGCTTGATGTATGGACTCGTATCACCAAAGCACCACTCATTGCCGGGGCTCATTTCCCGGGAAGCTTTTCGTCGCGGCTTGGTGATCGAGATCGCTGGCTCGTATGGTGAGGTGCTCAAGTTCATGACAGCCCTTACCATAACCGAGGCTGAACTGCGCCGTGGTCTGTCGATCGTACGCGACAGCATTGGCGCGGTGCAGGACAGCATTTCAGCGGAGTAGGCATTCACTCAGTCCCCCCTACCCAGTCTGGGCTTATCAAGCAAAGGAAATTCCGCTTTAGACGTATGCGATTGTATGGAGACGGACAGCAAAAATGGACACTCGGAGAGCTCAAACAATGGACACCGACCGCTTGACGTGATCGAACGACAGTACGGCATGTGCAAATCAATACACACTTCTTGCTCGTTGCAAGATGAAGGACGACGTCCAGGGCCGGTGAAACCGGTATTCTAATATATTATATAAGTAAGATGGTAATATTGCTGGTTTATCACGAGCGAAGACGAACGGTACACAACACATTAGAAATTAACTTGTATAAGAGGTCCGGTATTTCTTATCCTTTCTGATGAAAAATAGAACGGATTTTGTGCGACGTCGAAGTTTGGCGAGACGAGTGTAAGGCGCGTTCGCGAACCTTACACCGTTACGTTCTGAAGGAGTTGAGATCGTGAGTGATATGACAGCCCGAGACGATGAGATAAGCCTAGCCGAACGCGTAACGCAGCATTTGAAACCGCATTTATGGGCAAAGGCCAACCGGCTCCTTATCCGTAAAGCAATCAGCGAATTTGCACACGAGTTGCTAATTGCTCCTCGACTCCAGCGAATGGAAGGCGACTGGGGGAAGTATGTGCTGGAAAGCGAGACCCCTGGGTTGGAGTATTGGTTCCAGGCTCGGCGCCTCCTGCTAGATCACTGGCAAGTGGACGCCGGCTCTCTGGAGAAAAGGATTGAGGGCAGGCCGGCCCCCCTGGATGCGCTTGATTTTGTTATTGAGTTCAGCCGCCATCTTGGCATAAAGGAAGAGATGATGCCGGTTTACCTGCAGGAGATCAGCAGCACGCTGTATGGCAGCGCGTACAAGCAGGCCAAAACAGAGATATCCGCCGCAGAACTGGCTTTTGCCGATTACCAGATCGTTGAGGCTGGCATGACGGAGGGCCACCCGACCTTTATCGCGAATAACGGTCGCATTGGCTTTGACGCGCTCGACTATAGTCGCTATGCGCCGGAGGTGGGCAGTTCGATAAGACTCATATGGCTGGCCGTCCATAAAGAAATGGCAACGTTTAAGTCCATTTCAACGCTCGACTACGACCTTCTCATGCACGAGGAACTCGGTCGACAGGCGCTGGAACAGTTCGACGCAGCGTTGCGTCAAAAGGGACTAAACTCGACCGATTACATCTATATGCCAGCGCATCCTTGGCAATGGTTCAATCGGCTCTCAACTATCTTCGCGGCGGATATCGCCAACCGGCACATTGTCTGCCTAGGCCAGGGGAAGGACATATATCATGCCCAGCAATCGATCCGCACACTTTTCAATATAAGCGATCCGCATAAACGGTACGTGAAAACGGCGCTGTCGATACTTAACATGGGGTTTATGCGCGGCTTGTCACCGACACACATGCTGGCGACGCCCGCCATCAACGAATGGTTGAAGAATTTGCTCGACAGTGACTCCTATTTAGCCGCCAACGGCTTCAGCATCCTTCGCGAGGTCGCGACGATTGGCTATCGCAATCGTTGTTTCAACACCGCCCTCAAGAAGGACTCCCCTTACAAGCAGATGCTTTCTGCGCTGTGGAGGGAAAGCCCCCTTCGGCAGTTGAAAGAAGGGGAACGTCTGATGACAATGGCGTCGCTGCTTCATGTCGATTACAATGGTGAAGCACTCGTGACAGCCCTCATCAATGCCTCGGGGTTAGACGCCGCCGCTTGGCTACGCCGCTATTTTGAATCTTATCTGGCGCCGCTTCTCCACTGCTTTTATGCTTACGATCTAGCGTTTATGGCACATGGAGAAAATATAATTCTAGTTATGAAAGATCACGCTCCGACGCGAGTTATCATGAAAGACATTGGCGAGGAGCTTCGTATTCTAGGCGGAGATCTCAACGTGCCGGAGGAGATTAAGAGGATCTGCATTCAAGTAAATCGCGACATGAAGCACGACTTCATTTTCACCGACGTTTTCGACTGCTTCTTTCGTTACTTGGCTGTAACACTCGAAGAACATCTTGATTTTCCGTCGACACACTTCTGGCAGCTCGTAAGCGAGTCCATCCTTGGCTACCAGACGAAACATCCGGAATATGACGAAAAATACAGGCAGCATGACCTATTCGCTCCAGAATTTCTGCGACGATGTATGAATCGACTGCAGATACAAAAAAACCAGCAAATGGTGGACTTCGGTGATCCGGGAGAATACCTGCACACCGTCGGCACGCTGAAGAACCCACTGGCGGGCATTCGCAAAGTGACCAGTGCAGGTTAAGCTTGAAGGAGGCGCGTATTTTAAATGAACAATGTAGTTAGCCGGTTTTGGGCCAATACCATACCCCCCCCTTGGGGTAAGCAACCCCTTGCGTAAACGCCGCCGCAGCATGTTGCGCGTATCAGGCGCCCGCTCACCAGCGCGTCGCCTGCTTCCATTCTGAAAGGAGGCGCCTAATTTTTTTATCGCCTTCGGGCCGGCTTTCCAGGTGCCGTCAACACTGACACGGTTAGGCGCCCAAAGCTTGATTTGTGTAGACCTCGCTACCTTAAGCATAAACCTCGTCGAACGCCTTCAATCAAGCACTGCGGCCTTGACGCTCATGCTAGGAGATCATGGCCGCGTTGGAGGTAAGTGCGGCTCTAACTTATGGCTAGAAGGGAGCTTCTCATGTACATTCTAGAAACGCCGCGCCTAATCCTAAGGCCACCGTCGCATAGCGACGAGCTTCTTCTACATGAGCTTCATAGCGATCCATTTGTGGTAAATGCCATGTGGGATGGAGTCTATCCGACCCGAGAGCAATCGAAAGCTAAACTACAACAGTTCATCCATCATTGGCAGAGCAATGGTTTCGGCTTATGGATGGTGTTCGTAAAAGGCGAAGGCCAAGTCGGAAAATTCGCAGGCTACTGTGGATTGATGTACAGTGGCCCGTATCTGCCCGAAGATCCCACTAATGTGGAAACCGTATCGTGCCTCCACCTTGCGTCTTCCGGTAAGGGGATCGCCGCAGAGGCCGGCAGGGCAGCGATCCAGTTTGCTTTCGAGAACCTAACGCTCGAGAAGGTCACTTCATTCATTCGCCCAACGAACACGCGTTCGCTTCGGAAAGCACCGAAAGTAGGCCTTCGCTATGTAAGAGACCGGGTCTACAATAACGTAGTTATGCGATATTTTGAAGTGACAGTCTTGACTGCTGTAAAAATCGAAAAAGTCGTCGTTATCTCTTGTTAGTATCATTGTTTCTCGGAAGACGGTGATGCAAGAAACCGTAGGCGAGCGCTGCTCTCGCCCTACGAACTTGCAATCATTCACACCGACGCACCGGCGTGTCCGGAGATGCATGTGCCCTGGAATTGAGAGCTTGTCGGTTCAGAGATAGTTCAGATGGGTCGCTCGGTCTCGCTTCGGGCATGCCCTCGACCGATTTGGCGATCAAATCGCTCCGTTACAGACGGCATGATGTGGAGCTGCCGCGCCGTAAGTGACCATATCTCAGGCGGTAGGAGGAGCGCTTTGCTGAAGAAGCCCATCACACTTGGTACCTTGATGGGGAGTTGCGTGGTTTTCGATTATATCGTCGTGGGTGGTGGCTCCTCTGGATGCGTGATGGCGAGCAGGCTCTCCGCCTATGGCGCTCGCGTGCTGCTCATTGAAGCTGGCCCTGATACGCCGCCGAATGCCATTCCTGACGACATCCAGGATGGCGACCCAACGCGTGCTTACCTTAATCCCGGTTATCGATGGCAGTCACTCCACGCGACAACGGTGCGAGGTGGCCGCAAGCCTGTCCATTACGAACAGGCGCGCGTCATGGGTGGCGGCTCCAGCATCAATGCCCAAGTCGCCAACCGCGGCGGGCCCGGAGATTACGATGAGTGGGCCTCAAGCGGTGCA
Organism: Mesorhizobium sp. M7A.F.Ca.US.002.01.1.1; assembly: GCF_004022955.1. Lineage (NCBI taxonomy): Bacteria > Pseudomonadati > Pseudomonadota > Alphaproteobacteria > Hyphomicrobiales > Phyllobacteriaceae > Mesorhizobium > Mesorhizobium sp. M7A.F.Ca.US.002.01.1.1. The sequence goes on from NZ_RZQE01000003.1 coordinate 39,115, forward strand.
ACGGGCTGGGGTTGGGAAGACGTGCTGCCCTACTTCCGTCGTCTAGAATGCGATTTGGATTTCGGCGGGGAATTTCATGGCACGAACGGCCCCTTGCCAATCAAACGTGTGCGCCAATCAGACTGGTCGGGCTTCATCCGGGCAATCTCCGATGCTTACGATGCTTTGGGGCTTCATTTCAGGCCAGACTTCAATGGTGCATTCGGTGATGGCTATTCAGTTGTCCCATTGACCAACCGCAATGGTCATCGGGTCTCCTCCGCGATGGCGTACTTACCCGAAACCGTCCGCTCTCGCCGCAATCTAACGATTTTATCCGAAACGACAGTTGCGCGGCTGACCTTTTTGGGAACAACGGTAACGGGGGTCGAGACGGAGAACAAATCGGGCGTGCAATCGTATAGCGCTTCTTGCGTTATCCTGTGCGCAGGAGCACTCCATTCACCCGCCATATTGATGCGCTCCGGGATCGGCCCCGCGAAGGAATTAGTACAATTCGGAATCCCTATCGTTGCAGATTTGAAAGGTGTGGGCCAGAATCTTCAGGAACACCCCACGATTTGCGTTTCGGCCTATTTGAAGCCGGCCGATCGCTTGTCACCCGGCGTGAGCGAATATATTCAGATGCACGCCCGCTACTCGTCGGGTTACGAAGGCTGCCCGTCGACCGATATGGCAATATCGACTGTTGCCAAATCATCCTGGCACCCGCTGGGGAGGCGCCTCGGCACTCTCGCCGTGTGGGTCAATCGCAGCTACTCGACGGGAACTGTGGCGCTCAAGGGTAGTTCGCATAAAATAGAGCCGGAGGTCGATTTCAACTGGTTGAGCGACAAGCGGGACGCCGAGCGCCTCAAGCAGGGCTTTCGCTTCATAGTCCGCCTGCTGCAGCAAGATTCTCTGTCCTCTGTGGCGCTGGACCCGTTTCCGTCAGCGTTGAATGCGCGAGCGAAGCTGGTGAGCAAGGTCACAAGCACAAACTATGCACTCACGTCATTTCTGGCGCTGCTCATGGACGCGTCGCCGCGGCTGCGCCGTGGGCTGATTAGGCGCGTCATAACGGATGGGGATAGCATTTCCGATCTCGTCAACGACGAGAAACATCTGGATCGGTATATTCGCCAGAACGTCATCCCAAGTTGGCATCCGACGTCGACCTGCAGGATGGGGGCAGCCGCGGATCCTGGCGCTGTGACCGATCCGTCGGGACGCGTTCATGGTATTTTGGGTTTGAGGATCGCCGACGCTTCCGTCATGCCATTTTGCCCTCGGGCGAACACAAACATTCCGACGATTATGGTGGCTGAGAAATTGGCCGACACAACCTTGAGAGACGGCAGACGGAGCTAAATCGCTGCCTGCTTTGCTGCTCGGCTAGTCGTCTCGTCGAGACGGCGGATAACGTCGACAAGCGCTTCCTCAGCTCATGTGCTCCTTGGTGCCGCCAGGCAGAACGCCGAACCCGATGTAGATGGCTTTTTTGCGAACGAAGTCTTCGTCCCTGAGCTTGACCGCTCGACCCGGATAGCGTCGAAAAAGACTATGGGATAGGAAAATTTCGAGCGGTCGGTTTCTGCCATTCGGCCATCGTCCGGGACGGCGTGTGTGATGGACGAGCTCAGGTAGCTGGCGATACCTCGCGTCATAGAGCTCTTCGAGATGGCCGATCCTGCCATGAAACCCGGAGGTCGGCGCTGGTCTGGATTGAGCCTGGAAGTCATAAAGCAATTCAGAATTGTAAATCGCTCTTAGTATCTTGGCCGTGATAATGTTAAACTAACCGCGACGGATGTAACAATATATACAACTATATTAACATACAAATCGTTGTTATCTTCACCAGGAAGCGCTAGAGATCAATTGCTAAGACGGAATCACCGCCCAGCCATCGGCTTAGCCTTAGAATGGGACATCATGTCGACTTTCGTTATTATTGGAAGAGACGGCGCGTTGCCCACATCCAAGGAACTGTCGACTTTGAGAGCCGCGGCAAACACTAATCAACTTAAGCGCCCAAAAAGGGGATTGACTATGACCACGCTGCCGAAAATTTCACTTTCGAAATTGAGAGACGATGCAACGCGACGTGACGAGCGCCAGCGCCTGCAAATGGCATGCCAGGAATACGGGTTCTTCTACCTTGTCGAGCACGGCATCCCCGGGGAACAGATCGCGCAAGCCATTGAGGCTTCCCGGCGATTCTTCGCATTGCCACAGTCGGTTAAGGAACGCTACGGGCACGCCTTTCAGGACGTGTACCCCACTGCCGCCCGTGGATACAGTCCTTTACACGGCGAAATGCTACATCCTGAGGCCGGCTTCGATCCAAAGGAGGTATTCGACCTCGGAATTGAGAACGAAGGCGACCGGCGTCCGTTCTCCGGCCGCACGCGCCTTCCGGATGAAGCCTTGGCTCCTGGCTTCGCAAGAAACCTGCTTGCTTTGCAGGCTACCGTGCTCGCCGGGATTGTCCCCCAGATCGGGGATGCGCTGGCGGACCTGATAGGTATGGAAGAGGCATGGTTCCAACGCCATTTCAGCACGCCGACGCTTGGGCAACGCGTGATACGGTATCCAGCTCGCGGCGGCACTTGCGCAAAGCACACGGATCATGGCTTCTTCACGCTGCTGCTGCAAGAGGAACTCCCCCTGCGTTCCTTGCAGGTGTGGTTCCGCGGTCGATGGATGCCGGTGCCGAGCCTGCCCGATAGTCTCGTAGTCAATCTGGGCGACCTCCTTCAGGTCTTGAGCGACGGCCGCTTCAAGAGTACGCCCCACCAGGTCGTGCATAGTGGTCCGACTGATCGAATTTCGCTGCCCTTCTTTATTTATCCCGAGATCGACGCTCGCCTGACTTCGCGACAAGGGCAGCAAGTTAGTGTTGTAGAAATGATGCTGCGCAACGTTGAGTCAATATGGGTGACTGGGAATGGCGCCGGACGCGCGCGCGAACTGCAATGATTGTCTGCTTTTCTAAAGCATGCGCAATTATGGCGCCGACGCGGTGCAGATCTCCGTGGTAAGCTGGAAGAACTCTCGCATCCGCTAGATTGTCCCGCCGTCGCGCGTGTAGCGCGGCGGTCGGAAGCCCGCTTCGGGATGAATGCACCTATGGTGTCAGATTGTTTGCATCGTGTGGTCGCAGGGAAAGATCGCACTAGATCTGCACCGCTGTCGCAAACGTGCTGCGGGAAAACCTGAGGGAACTTGATCCCATGATAACGCTCGCCCAACTCGCGCTTGACGTATCGCGAACCGAGCTCCCGGGAACCAGTTCCAGCGCGACCACGACGCCGTCACAGGCGGAAAGATCTTATAACACCCGGCGGTCGCGTGCTGCACGTCTTGCGGGCCGGTGGCAGTTATCGCAAGCCGTCAACCTTTCAGGCCGAACACCTCGCGCCCTGGAGCCCATTCTCAGCCGGAGCCCGCCCCTCATGGAGATTCGTCTCGCAGGCACTGCCGACCGCGATGCATGGCGGTCCCTTTGGTACGCATATTGCGCCGACCAAGGTCTCAATTCATCAGAACAGGCGACAGATAGGATCTGGCGGCGCATCGAGCGCCCAGACGAACCGATTAACGCGCTGATCGCGGTCTCAGCAACTGGCGTTACCATAGGTTTTGCTACCTTTGTCATTCACCCGTATACTCTTAGCGATCGTCCGGTCTGTTTTCTCGCAGATCTCTATGTCGACGAGTCTTCGCGGCGCCAGGGGATTGGCCAAGCCATGCTCACGAATCTGGCCTCCTACGGTCGCGACCAAGGCTGGCTGAGAATCTATTGGAATACGGACAGATCAAATTATCATGCGCGGGCGCTCTATGACAAGATCGGTAAATTGAGTCCATACCTTACCTACTACTATGACCTGTAGACTTGCTCTGAGGTCGTAACGAAAGCGCATTGACCTGCCCCAGTCTTTTAAACAGTGGCGAGTAGACTAGAGGTGCAGCCATTTATGTTGCGCACATGGGCTTGCAGCGGAATGTATTTTCGGCGCGATGATCCATTGATCAGGCAAGGACCGTGTTCGAGGTAAACTCCGTGCGGTGGTCTGCGACGATCATGCCGGGCTTGCCGCGCTGGGCGATCAGGTCGTCAGTTCGCGAGCAACGCGGCGACCAGAGATCTGTGTCCGGAATCGCGTAAGGCATTCGCGCGTCACGTCGTCGACGAGTTGATCGGCCGCAGGAGAACTGGTCGTACAGCGACCAGCGTGCGTTCGGCTTCGCCTCGACACGGATCGGCCCCGCATGCCGACCGCCGCTCGCCGTCCGCACTTCAACAAGGTAGGCGACATCTCGTCGACCGGCAAGATCTATTCCGGACGTCCGCGCTGTCGTTATGACAAGCCATATTCTAATTTAGATCTCAAAAATCTTCCGGGGAGCAGTGGTCAGTACCTCGACGCCGGAGTCTGTGACACGGAACGTTTCGCTGATGACGTATCCAAAATCCTCCTCGATCCAATTACCTAACATCAGGTGAAAGGTCATGTTTGGTAGCAACTCTGTCATATCGCCATCCTTAAGGCTTGCGGTCGGCTCCAACCAACCAATGCCGTGTGCATAGCCGCAACGCGTCTCCTTTTTGAGGCCCCGCTTCTCGATGCTGCGATTGAAGGCGTTGGCAACATCGCTGCAAGTCGCTCCTGGCCGTATCGCATCAAGAGCGACCTCAAGGCCGGCGACTTGGATCTCATGCACGCGACGTAGACGATCGGAGGGTGAGCCGATCGTGTAAGTGCGCATAAGCCCAGCACAGTAACCATATCGCGCACCGCCGATTTCGAGATTCACCTGCGATCCATAGCGAAAAACGTCCTCGCTCCACGGAATGTGGCACGTTCCCGTTCGCGGTGATGAACACAAACTTATTCCCTCGATCCCGCTTCCTGGCTTACCGTTTGCGCCGCGCACCAACGTTGCCACAATTTCCGCGCACGCGTCTGCTTCACGCACCCCGGGGCGTATTACCTCAGCAGCGCGTCGAATCGCGGCGTCTGAGATTGCCGCCGCCTCCCGCATTACAGCTATCTCGAGATCTGACTTGATGAGCCTTTTCCAAGTGACCGCCTTAGTAGCATCGACGATCGTGGCACCAGGCAGGCGCATCCTAAACTTTTTCGCCGATTGCGATGGAAGGCAGCATAGCTCGATTCCTATGCCTCGACTCGCGAGGCCGACGTCCTCCAAGTAATCGACTACCGCGTCATAGCCATCCTTGTCAGGATTTCCAATATACGCTTCGGGGTATGCGACGATTTTGTCGCGCTCCATAAAACATTGATGAATGGCTGCCGGCGCATCACAGCGGCGCAGAATGAACGTCGGTTCCTCTTCTCGTATCGAAACCACAACGGCCTGAGGAACATAGGCTGATAGCGCGGTGTACCCCGTGAGATAGGTAATGTTATGTTGGTCGGAAACGACGAGCGCGTCGATATCGCACCGACCCATTTCGAACTTCACCGAGCCGAGCCGGCGAAGGTATTCACTTCTAGGGAATGCCTGGGGTCCCTTGGATATATTCATAAGTTTGAACTCCAGCTATGCTTTTGACAACAAGGCGAGCTATTGCGGGTAAGAGTTCTTATGCTGGCGACGGATCACCTCTCAGTTGGGGGGGAGTCGTGGGGCTGCAGATCGCTCCTGTTCGCCCGACGGCGGTGTGATAGACCAAGCGATTAAGTCGACAGCTCGTTGGAGTATCGCTTCGGTCTGAGCAAGGCTGGGTGAAACGGCGACGACATGTCCTATCCAGTCTCGAAAATCGCCTTTCCTGAAGATCGGCGCGTTGGGTTCAACATACAATTTGATTTCAGCGACACCTGGTACCGCGATCGCCTGACTGCCGCCATCGATCCAATCGAGGGTGCCGTCGCAATCAGCAACTAGGAACCGCGCGGCTGCGGTCTGCAAATGCCTTCTGCGCAAATCCCATTCCTCGCCGACGACAAGCTTGATGTGCTCGGTGACCAGATCGACACCGCTCGCCAGTTGGACCAGTTCAGGCTCAAGCGCACCAGCAAGACGCGGATTCACTTCGATTACAACCGGGCCATGATTAGTCAACCGGAGCTCGATGTTCGTTGGCCCCCAATTAAGGCCAAGAGCTTGCAAGCACCTCAGCGAAACATCAACGATACGGTCATGATCGTCTTCCGCAAGCGGGGCCGGGAAGGTCGTTTCACGGAAGACGAAATGCGGTGGGGGGCCGAAATCAACGGCGACAATCCCAATAACCTCATTGCCCATTATCTCCACGCTATAAAAAGGGCCGCGCGCGAATTCCTCAACCAATATCCTCGGCGAAGACGGCCAGATGTGCTTCCCACCCAACAGATAGGTCGTGTGGTCAGCTAACTCATCGGCGTTGCGGCACAATCGGACACCGATGCTACCGCTGCCGATTGCCGGCTTAACAATTACGGGAAAGCCGATCTCCGCGACAGCGCTTTCTACTTCTGCCACATTCAGCGCCATGCGATAAGCGGGTATCGGAACTCCGGCTTCCGCAAGTAGCTGGCGCTGAGAGAATTTGTCACAGCATCGTTCAATCAATTCGGGGTTGGGTCCCGGTAAGTCGAAATGCCGACATAGTTTGCCAACGGTTGCATAGACCGACTCGTCGATGCCCGAGAAGCCCGTGATACCAGCGATGTCATTGGTCTCACGCAGCCTGGAACATTCGCGAATCAAGGTATCAAGATTGGTTGTATCGACACGGATTGCCTCGCTTCTTTCCGCCGCAAGATACTCGTACTGTGTTGGATCAACTGATAGTGTAATTGGATGAAAGCCAAGACGCCGGGCCGCGTGGATGTATCGTATTCCATTACCTCTTGCATGGCCTTCAACCAGGATGAGAGCTTTCCTTGACATTGGCTGTTCTCCACTCTGCGTTTTTGTCGATAGGTCGTTTTGCCATCGTGGACCTCAGACTTAAAGACAACGATCCAAGGCCAAACATTCCGTGAAATTGGTCGCCTCTACCCGCAGCCGCTGGCTGAAGCTGAAGTTGCCTTTGGCGCAGCAAAATCGTCTTCCCAGATCTGGGCAGAACCGATTGGGCTTGATGGCAACTGACCGAATAGTGGCCGAGTGGGATAATGCACTGTATCGCGTACCAGAGTACTGGGGACGAGTACGCCCTTGACCGGGACCCGGCGCCACGAGCTGTCACCGAAAGGCCCTACTAGGGAGTGAGTTTTAGCGCGTTATCGCCGGGAGAGCCCTCGCGAATCGAGAACGTTATCCTTCCATCGTCGTCTATTGCACCCTCGTAGAACATGTGGTCGCAGATAGAATTATCCCGGTGGAAAGTCAGCACTCGCGGCTTGATCTCCACCATCTGATGCTCCTCGATGTATGCGGAGGAGCAAACGATTATTTCGTCCCCGACCTGACAGGTGCGAGCAGCGGCTCCGTTCAGCACGCAGCAACGAGAACCCCGCTCTCCATAAATCACGTAAGTGCTGATTCGAGCGCCCGATGATTTATTCCAGATTTCAACGAATTCCATTGGAAGGATGCCGGCTTCGTCGCAGTGATCTGGATCCAAAGTTATTGAGCCCCGGTAGTTCAAATTCGCGTCGGTCACAGTTATTCCATGAAGCTTGGCGGCAACAAATTTTCTCATCTACATTTCCTCTCGGCGGTGGGACACTGCGTCGACAAGCGATTGCTGTGTCTTGGTTTCAGGATGGATGGATGGACGTTCTGCGATTTGTCGTATTGTGGTTCTTAGGACAAAATTGATTACTCTGGCGTGGCCAGCACGAGACAGTCAGGCGAAGGCTGGTTGTGGTGGGCGGAGGCATTGCCGGCCGGCTGTCCCCCATTGGTAATGCCATCCGATACAGTTCCGACATGTTCCGTTCCTTTAATTAGTTGTGATTTCAGGTGACTGTGCCAATCGGCCCGTTCAACTGGATCGCACACAAAGTTGCAAACCTCGTGCCAAACTGGCTAATCAGGCCGGAAACAGAAATGCGTGATCTCTTTCAGCTATTTAGGTGAGCAGACCACGGATCGGATCAAGAAGGCACGTCGCGGACGCGACAAAATGTTGAGTGTAGGACGGGTTGAGGTGGCGCCCTTCTGCTGGTGGTCGTGCGGCCGATCTGGGCATCGTTGACTTCTGGCGGCGGGGATGTCGAGGACGCTCGGGTATTGGCTGTTCGGATCTTAGACGCGTGCAGCCTCATGCCTCGAATGCGGCCGTTTTACTTGTCCCAGTCGAGGCCTGCCTAAATGTTTGATCTCAGGTTTTGATGGGGCATCCTTATCTTCCGAATCAAAGGATGCACTATGGGCCAGGTTCTTCATGGGAGCGCCACGACGACAGAGGCGGTCCGTCGGGCGCCCGCTGATCAAGGGTTTGTTTTCAGCGATGGGATGGTCGCGGGGCTTACGCTCCTAAGGACGACCTTAAGAGCCCAGCCTCGCTACCGTGCCATGATCGCGCAAGGCGGCCCTCGCCGGAGGCGTACCCGAGGATCGCCCCTGACCAACAAGGAAAAGCCGGATCGACGCGGTCATGTATCCTCTAAGAGTTGTCATGACGCTTACCTCCTTCAGGTTGTGTGCGTCAAGTTCTGCAAAATGGGGCGGCCACGATGCTGGTCATGCGGCTTGGCGTAGAGCGAGCTTCTTGTGCTCGCGCAGATCGTCCATGTTGATGTAGCGGTTGGCCTCCATCCAGTTCTCGTTGGTCTCGCAGCCAGCGCCCTGACGAGGCGCAGGCAGCTTTCATTGGGGAAGATGCGCATGACATTGGTGCGCCGGCGGATTTCCTCATTGTGCCGTTCAAGCATGTTGGTGCTCTTGAGATGCTTGTGATGCTGGCGCGGCAGGCAAAAGAAGGTCAGCGTGCGCTCGATGGTCTCCTCCACCCAACTCGTCAGTCGCGGATAGCGGCCCGACCATTTGGACAGCCATGCGGCGAGATCGGCCTTGGCCTCGGCGAGATCGCGCCGGTCATTAGAGCCAGCGCAAGTCCTGCAGGCAGTCGGCGCCGTGCTTTCTCGGCAGGTGATCGAGCGCGTTCCTGAGGAAGTGGACGTAGCAGCGCTGCCAGGCGGCTTCGGGGATCACCTCGCCGATCGCCGCGACCAGGCCGGCATGATTGGCGGAGACAACCAGCTCGACGCCCTTGGGGCTGCGCGCCTTCAGCGCGACGAGGAAATCCCTCCAGGCCGAGCGGCTTTCGCGATTGGCCATCTCGACGGCCAGGATCTGGCGCCGGCCGTCCCAGTCGATGCCGACAGCGATCAGCACCGCCTGGCTCATGACGACGCCGGCCTCACGCACCTTCTCTTAGCGCGCATCGAGGATGAGGTAAGGAAACGGCTCTTGAAGGGGGCGCCTGGCAAAGGCAGCGAGGCTCTCGTCCAGCCGCTTGTTGATGGCCGAGATCGACGAGGCCGAGAACGCATGGCCGCACAGCTCTTCCGTGATCGCCTTGACCTTGCGGGTCGACACGCCCTGCACATACATCTCCGCAAGCGTCGCCACCAAGGCCCGCTCCGAACGCTGGTAACGCTCGAGAAGCTCGGTCGAGAAGCGGCCGGCCCGGTCCTGCGGAACCCGCAGCTCAAGCTTGCCGACCCGCGTGACAAGGGTGCGGCCGTAATAACCCGAGCGGTAGCCGAGCCGCTCAGGTGTGCGCTCGCTCTTCGAAGCCCCCAGCGCCTCGTCCATCTCGGCCTCGAGTACCTCCTGCATCACCGCACGGATCACTTCGTGAAGTCCGTCCGGGTCCGAAAGCAGAATGTCTTTGATGGCAGCGCTGCCGGTCTTACTTTCAATCTTGGTCATGGTGGCGTTCCTTCGCGGGAATCGGTGACGTGAACAATCACCAGCCTGCCATGACCGCCCTCTCTCAGCGAATTTGCAGAACTGTCAGCACACACCCTCCTTCATCACAAACCCAACCGAACAACTGGGCAGGTGTTCCAAAAAACGCCGAGTTCCAATAAGGACTCAGGTCCTGGTCCGCTATTGTCACCCCTTCCAAGTCGATGTGTTCGTCACAAATCTTGCGCAATTGAGAAAGGTCGCCCGGGCGTACAACTCTGATTTCCACAGTATTCTCCTGCTTCTCGTTCCGGCACACGTCAGGGGATTTGCTTGCGCAGTTGCCTGATGTGGCAGGTGAGCCAGCCCGCATATTGGCCGTCGTATTGTGGGCCGCGACGCTCACATGTGCGCACCCGATGAAGTGTAGATGTGTTTGTTTCAGGCAATGAGGCGCGTCTTGTGAGCACCGCCACGGTGGACCTGAAATCGCCTCACAGACGCTTGCCCACTGAACACGTCCCCGCCATGACCGGGGACGTGTTAAGGCACATTGCCTTCAGCCTCTGCAGAGGTCAGCGGTCTTGCTGCCGTCCGCAGGTTGTCTTTGCCGTAGCCGTATTTGCCGAATACTGCCATCATTTCGCCAGAGCCAACATAGTCCTGCATACGGCATTGAACGCGTCGACCGCAGCCTGCTCGTTGAGCTCGAAGGCGATAGCAGGATAGTTGGCTGGCGCGATGAACGAATCGGCCAGCTCAAGGCTGTGGTCCTTCTTAACAAGTCCAGTCGCTGTAAAGTAGTCGAGGGCACCGGCGGCGGCGCGACAGCCTGTCCGCCGGCGGTCCGGCGACCTGCATGATTTTGTCGTCGGCGATGCCTGACTTTTTCGCGTCCTGGACCGCGGTGTAGCCTGTATCACTGACGAAGGTGAGTCCCTTGTCACGCACATCCTCATAAGAATGCAGCCCTTCCGGGTTGCCCTTAGGCACCAGCAGTGCGCCTCTCTCCGTAGCGATCGGTTCGCTGAACAGCACGTTGCGGCAGCGCTCCGGCTTGATCCACATGCCGGCCGTGATGAAGTCGAAGCGGCTAGCCTGCAGGCCGGGGACAAGTGAGCCCCATTCGGTTACGACCGGCTCGATTCTATTCTCGTGTTTTTGCGCGACGCACGCAAATGCCAGACAATCCGATCCCCAAATTAATTCCCAGCACCGCAGGTTATTTGGTGTCCGCTTTTTCAACGAGACGCTCCATGAGCGTGCTGTAGGCGACAAAACCGGTGTGAGACCAGAAGGTCTTGCGGCCAGGATTGGTCTCCAGCACGTCGAGGAAAATCCTTGATTTGTTGTGGAAACGAGACCGAATAAGCAGCTCAAGGGTCCTGCAGCCAATCTCCGAACGTCGGTGTTGGCAGCTGACGTAGAATTGCCTCAAAAAGACGCGTTGCCCACTCGGCTCCGCATTGTCTGGCTCCAAACGATGAGTGGCGAGGCCCACAATCTCGCCGTTCTGGCTGAAGAGGTCGACCATCCAAATTTCGCGATTCACCAACTGAATAAACCGCTCCTTGAGTTCTGAAACCGTCATCGGGGTTTCGATGCTTCTCGGCCTCGATCAACTCGCGGTTCAACATTGCCAACTTGTCGAAATCTTCGGCGGCAGCTCTGCGAATCTCAATTGTCTCTGAAGCACTGTGATCCTCTCCTGACCCATGCGACCCACGCAGCGGGCTAGGCAATGCGCTCCTACATGTCCGTGGTGGGTAAAGCCCGTCCGCAGCCAAAAATCCTATGATTAGAGTTGTTCTCGATGACCTCCGATACGGATTCTCTCGCCGGGCTTATTTCGATTTGGTCGAGGTCATTGAATCCTGCATCGCCCGACAGCCGCGCCGTCGGTAGGGATCAGCAAGCGTTCAATTTCCAGATGGTGGCTGCGAGAGGCGGATACCAACGTTTCTCGTCTGAACGTAGCCGTCCAGCGCTTCCTGACCCTTCTCCCTGCCGTAGCCGGACTGGTTTATCCCACCGAACGGTGTTTCCACCCCGCCCACATACCACCCATTCACGTACACTTGACCGGCCCAAAGGCGGTCGGCGGTCCAGAGGGCCCGGTCAATATCCCGCGTGAACACGCCCGCTGCCAGACCGTGAACGGTGTCGTTCGCGAGATTGACGGCCATTCCCGGATTATCGAACGTGGTAACGGCAAGAACAGGACCGAATACTTCTTGCTGGAAGAGATTGCTGTCTCGCGCGACATCGGCAAACACCGTGGCCGCCATAAAGTAACCGCTCCGCTCCGAAAGCGCAGTCCCGCCGGTTACGAGTCGCGCGCCCTGCGAGAGGGCCGTCTGGCAGGCCCGCTCAACTCCTTGTCGTTGGTTTCGGGAGATCAACGGGGTGATGTCGCAGTTTTCGCGTCCTGGACCGACCGACAGTCCTTCGACGCAGACCCTCACTCTTTCCACCAGTTTGTCTGCAATAGAACGTTCCACAATAAGACGTGTAAGGTTGTTGCAATTCTGGCCTGCATTCAGAAAGGTCCCGACGCGTACCGCTTCCACAACGCAGTCGAGGTCGGCATCGGAATACACAACTGCAGCCGACTTTCCGCCCAGTTCCATTATGCAGGGCACGATCCGATCCGCTGCCGTCTTGAGCACCGTCCGCCCAGTAGTAATCGAGCCCGTGAAGACGATGTGGCGAACGTCGGGATGTTCGATCAGCGCCTGGCCTGCCGTTTGGCCGTATCCAGTGAGCACGTTGACCGCTCCGGCAGGCAGCCCCGCTGTCTCACAGGCACGCGCAAGTTCAACTCCGGAAAGGGGAGCTAGTTCCGGCGACTTCACCACGACTGAGTTGCCGGTTGCGATGGCGCAGGCCAGCGAGCGGGCCGTCAGTTCAAGTGGACCATTCCACGGAACGATCTGGGCGGACACGCCGAAGGGACTTCTGACTGTGTAGTTGACCAGGTTGGCCCCGCGCGGGATCGAGCGCCCTTCAAGTTTGTCGGCCAAGCCACCATAGTATCGCAGGTATCTGATGGCGGTCTGAACCTCGCCATCGGCAAGTTCCAATGCCTTCCCCGTCTCCGCGCAGTTAATGGCTGCGATCTCGTCGAAACGCGCTTCAAGGGCGTCGGCAACGCGAAACAACATGCGACCGCGATCATACGGATGCATGTCTATCAGCACGCGGTCGCGAAAAACGCGGTGAGCAGCAGTAACGGCAAGCTCGATGTCTTGGGGTCCTGCTTCAGCTACGACAGCAATCGTTTCGGCGCTCGCCGGGTCATCGACCTCGATGCGTGTGCCGGACACAGAATCCCGCCACTCGCCATCGATATAATTTTTGACTACGTCGTTGCTGGCCATCCAGTCCTCTTTCTTATCGCTCGATTTTCTTCGAATTGGCGCAGCGACAGTGGTCGGCGCCGCAGGAAGAACGGCAACCGTGGTATCGGTCCGGCAGTGAAAGCCCTAGTCTGCCGTTCAGCCGCTCCGAGTTCGCCCACTGCCACATGCCACGGAACGGCCTTCCCGTTCCGTGACTGCGAGCGGCCCGATTTTGGACCTGCTAGTGGCCCGGTGCTTTGTCGGCTAGCGAGCCGCGCCTCCACCGTCGAGGGTAGTCGCTACTGCGCCAATGCTGTCGCGAATGATGGACAGACCACGCCGAAGGTCAGCCTCGGCGATGGTGAGGGCAGTCATGAACTTAAGCACCTCACCGTATGAGCCGGCGATCTCGATCACCAAGCCCCGACGAAAAGCCTCCTGGGAGACCAGACCTGGCAAGGAGTGGTGCTTCGGTGAAACGAGTCCGTACATCAGACCGCGGCCTCGCACGCTCAGGCCGAGGGTGGGGAATTCCTCGGTAATCGCGTTGAGTTCTTGGACCAAGATCGCAGACTTGCGAGCGATCTCATCCTCGAACTTGGAGTCGGACCAGTAAGCTTCGAGGGCCGCACGAGCAGTGACGAAAGCATAGTTGTTGCCTCTGAAGGTCCCGGTGTGTGCGCCCGGGGCCCAGACATCAAGTTCAGGCTTGATGAGAATAAGGGCCATTGGGGTTCCGATCGCCGACAAAGATTTGGACAGGGTAACGATGTCCGGCACAATTGCAGCCGCTTCGAAACTGAAGAAACTGCCCGCGCGACCGACCCCGGCCTGGATGTCATCGAGGATCATCAAGATTCCGTGCCGCGACGTTAGCTCGCGCAGCCGTTGCAGCCAAGTAACGCTCGCAGCATTGATGCCGCCTTCACCTTGGATCCCTTCCAGGATCACCGCGGCAGGTTTGTCGAGGCCACTGTTGGGGTCATTGAGAAGCTTTTCGAAGTAATCGATTGTGTCAACTGACGCCCCCAGGTAGCCTTCGTATGGCAACGATGTCACATGGGCGAGGGGAAACCCGGCAGCGGCCCGGTGCTCCTTGTTTCCCATCGCTGCCAATGCTCCAGCGCTTTCCCCATGGAACGAGTTGGTAAACGAGACGATGTTCGATCTCCCGGTCACCTGGCGAGCCAGTTTTAGACTCGCTTCGACCGCGTTCGTACCTGTGGGGCCGGGAAACTGTAATTTGTATGTCAGACCACGAGGCTTGAGAATGTATCGCTCGAAAGCTTCGATGAAGGCTTTCTTGGCCGTCGTGGCAAGGTCCAGCCCATGCACAATTCCGTCGCGCTCGATATAATCCAGCAGCGCCTTCTTGATGACGGGGTTGTTGTGCCCATAATTCAAAACGCCTGCACCGGCGAAAAAGTCGAGATATTCCCGACCGTCTGCAGCGATGAGAGTGGTCCCGACTCCGCGATCGAATAGGGCGGGGAAGGCGCGGACGTAGCTGCGCACCTCAGACTCCAGGCGATTGAAAACCGCGAGACCTGCATCCATTTCAGGTGCGAATTGCTTGCTCATAGGCGAACTCCTCAATCTGAAGCCTGCAAAGCCAGGCCTCTTCTGCTTTATGAAGTGGCGTGTAGGTGCCGTTGTGAGACAATAGCGCGCTACATTGGGCGCCTTGCGCAAATTCTGAGCGGCGGGATGCAGTAATTATGCGAAATTGCCGGCAGGTTGCATAAGGCCGGCGGTTTGTGTGGCTGCGGTGACGATTTTTCCCAACCACCTCAAGACGGCTGCATTTGATGCAGCAACCGGGGCAGGCGAACCTAGCGCTCGATTCCCTATACACAGATGAGACTCTTGGCAGCGTGAGCCAACGAATGGAAGCCGAAGCGCGGAAATAGAGGTCCCCCCTATCATCATCGTCCAGTCGGCTTAGCGTTTAAGTTCCGAGACGTTTCCTCGGCCGAACTGGGCGCAAGGCCTCGGCTTTTGACCGTCGGCTGCCATTGTCAGTTGGGCGATGGTGGACAGCACTCTTCGGCCAATGGCTATAACTGACGTCGAGGACGATAGCCGACTTTGGTCCCATGCCTGGCCTGATCGTTTGGGCTTCCGTCTGCGCGGGGTTGAGGCTACAGTCGAGTGCATATCGCAGTTTTTCTGCGCAAATTGCAGCTATTCCGGAGAATGACCATGGAATTGGATCGGATAGATCTGAAAATCTTAAGCGCTGTTCAGCGCAACAATCGCCAAACAACGGAAGAATTGGGCCAACTGGCCGGTATATCGCCCACGGCCTGTCAGCGGCGATTGAAGCAGTTGCGACAAATTGGCGTAATTGAGGCTGATGTTGCAATCGTGTCGCCTGAGGCGGTGGGCAGGTCCCTGATGATGCTGGTCTTGGTCGACATTGAGCGCTATCGTTCCGACGTCATCGATCGCTTCAAGCAGTCTCTACAGAAGGCGCCTGAAGTAATGAGCGCGTATGCGGTCACCGGTAACGCCGATTTCGTTCTCCTTCTCTCCGTGCGTGACTTGGCAGAGTACGACGCATTCTCGAGGCGTTTCTTCTTTGATAGCCCGGCTGTTAGAAATTACAGCACGATGATTGTGATGGATCGCACGAAGGTAACCTTGGCGGTGCCAATCGATGTATAGAACGCGCAATCTTACGCGCATTCAACAACTGGTTGATCCGATTCACCGATGACTGGCGCAAGGGTCAGCCGCCTTGCCCGCCGGCCATGATTGGGACGGGAGTTTTCGTACCGCTAAAGCGGCGATGGAGCGCAAGGCGAAGCATCATTCTGCTCCTTACAACGGCCTCGTCAGCGCGATGCTGCAAAAGCACTTCTGGACCTACCGGGCTGCATTCTGATGTATCTCGCGATAGGTTTGTCCCCTTCAGTCGCGATGCGCTTTGTCCACTTAAGTCACGACGCTCCGGCATCGCCTTCAGCCCTGATGGACTGCTGGCAAGGTCATGTTTAAACGTTCCGCCCCGTTGGGAGGCCGCCATAATGCGAATCTCTTAAGAATGCGCTGATTTCCTGCGTCCTGCAAGATAATTGCGCGTTTTTGCTTGCTCGCCGTCTGCTAGATTTTTGCCCGACTCAGACATTTGCGAGTTTGCGTGGTTTTCGATTATATCGTCGTGGGTGGTGGCTCCTCTGGATGCGTGATGGCGAGCAGGCTCTCCGCCTATGGCGCTCGCGTGCTGCTCATTGAAGCTGGCCCTGATACGCCGCCGAATGCCATTCCTGACGACATCCAGGATGGCGACCCAACGCGTGCTTACCTTAATCCCGGTTATCGATGGCAGTCACTCCACGCGACAACGGTGCGAGGTGGCCGCAAGCCTGTCCATTACGAACAGGCGCGCGTCATGGGTGGCGGCTCCAGCATCAATGCCCAAGTCGCCAACCGCGGCGGGCGCGGAGATTACGATGAGTGGGCCTCAAGCGGTGCAACGGGCTGGGGTTGGGAAGACGTGCTGCCCTACTTCCGTCGTCTAGAATGCGATTTGGATTTCGGCGGGGAATTTCATGGCACGAACGGCCCCTTGCCAATCAAACGTGTGCGCCAATCAGACTGGTCGGGCTTCATCCGGGCAATCTCCGATGCTTACGATGCTTTGGGGCTTCATTTCAGGCCAGACTTCAATGGTGCATTCGGTGATGGCTATTCAGTTGTCCCATTGACCAACCGCAATGGTCATCGGGTCTCCTCCGCGATGGCGTACTTACCCGAAACCGTCCGCTCTCGCCGCAATCTAACGATTTTATCCGAAACGACAGTTGCGCGGCTGACCTTTTTGGGAACAACGGTAACGGGGGTCGAGACGGAGAACAAATCGGGCGTGCAATCGTATAGCGCTTCTTGCGTTATCCTGTGCGCAGGAGCACTCCATTCACCCGCCATATTGATGCGCTCCGGGATCGGCCCCGCGAAGGAATTAGTACAATTCGGAATCCCTATCGTTGCAGATTTGAAAGGTGTGGGCCAGAATCTTCAGGAACACCCCACGATTTGCGTTTCGGCCTATTTGAAGCCGGCCGATCGCTTGTCACCCGGCGTGAGCGAATATATTCAGATGCACGCCCGCTACTCGTCGGGTTACGAAGGCTGCCCGTCGACCGATATGGCAATATCGACTGTTGCCAAATCATCCTGGCACCCGCTGGGGAGGCGCCTCGGCACTCTCGCCGTGTGGGTCAATCGCAGCTACTCGACGGGAACTGTGGCGCTCAAGGGTAGTTCGCATAAAATAGAGCCGGAGGTCGATTTCAACTGGTTGAGCGACAAGCGGGACGCCGAGCGCCTCAAGCAGGGCTTTCGCTTCATAGTCCGCCTGCTGCAGCAAGATTCGCTGTCCTCTGTGGCGCTGGACCCGTTTCCGTCAGCGTTGAATGCGCGAGCGAAGCTGGTGAGCAAGGTCACAAGCACAAACTATGCACTCACGTCATTTCTGGCGCTGCTCATGGACGCGTCGCCGCGGCTGCGCCGTGGGCTGATTAGGCGCGTCATAACGGATGGGGATAGCATTTCCGATCTCGTCAACGACGAGAAACATCTGTATCGGTATATTCGCCAGAACGTCATCCCAAGTTGGCATCCGACGTCGACCTGCAGGATGGGGGCAGCCGCGGATCCTGGCGCTGTGACCGATCCGTCGGGACGCGTTCATGGTATTTTGGGTTTGAGGATCGCCGACGCTTCCGTCATGCCATTTTGCCCTCGGGCGAACACAAACATTCCGACGATTATGGTGGCTGAGAAATTGGCCGACACAACCTTGAGAGACGGCAGACGGAGCTA